>NZ_JBSFWR010000011.1:0-112662 GCF_053594915.1 Kitasatospora sp. NPDC002543
AGATCCGGGTAGTACGTCAGGTACGCCGCACTCACACCCTCCAACGCCCCCGCCCACGTCCCCTCGTCATGCCAGTCGAACGGCACCGCACCCGAGCGCGAACCCACCCGCACCTCGTAGCCCCGGGCCGACAGACGATCCGCCACCCGGCGACCCGTCTTCCCCGTCCCGCCGACCACCAGCACGACACCGGACTCGACCGCCAGATCCACCACACCAGCCATCACGAACACCCTCATTCCATGAGTCGGAGGAATCACCGACGACCGATCGCCGGAGGCGCCGGTTGCGCCCGATCGGTTCGTCGTCGTGGCACCATTCAAATCCCCCCTGGCCGAACGATCCATGGCCGTCGCTCTCAGTTCCATGCGCGAGCGTCTACGCCTCCGACGCGTCGCCGGCCGGCGGTACTCCGCCCGCCCACGGCCTTCGAGCCCGCCCGTGGCCAGGGTGCCCCCGCCACCCACCACAACACACGCCACCTCCGCTCGAAAGCCCTTTCCAGCACCTCTCGACCCCTCCTCGACCGCCTGACGGATTTCGCCGTTCGAATTGCGGCCCGAAGGGACCGGGAGGGCATTCGGTGACGGGCCGGCCCCGGACGCCGGAGCCCCTGCGACGCACCCGAACACCCCTGCGACACCGGGCCGGGCGAGCGGACACCGGCCCGTCGCAGCGCGGTTAATTCATATCTAATGAATCATCGGAGTTCTTAGGAATTAGGGAGATTGTCCGTGCACGTGCTCCCGATCCATGGATAGCATCTGAATTCCATTCTGTTCGAGCGCTAATCGCCTGGGAGGGGCGGCGCCGGGCAGTCCGACAGGAGACTTCATGCGCGTGTCCAAGCACGTCCACCCCGTCAGCAGCCGCCCGAGCGCGGCCGACGTCGCCCTGCCACCGGCGCTCCCCTATCCCGACGGCTGGTCCGCACTCGCCTTCTCCGCCGAGCTCAAGCCCGGCACCGTCCTCACCCGCCGGCTCGCGGGCGAGGACGTCGTGCTGTACCGCCTGCGCAACGGCCGCCTCCGCGCGATCCGCCCGTACTGCCCCCACCTGGGCGCCCACCTCGGCCTCGCCTCCGTCGAGGGCAACGAGCTGGTCTGCCCCTTCCACCGCTTCGCCTTCGACGCCGAGGGCCGCTGCGTGCGCACCGGGTACGGCACCCAGTCGCCGAAGGCGGCGCTGACGCAGCTGCCGGTGCGCGAGGTGAACGAGGCGGTCTTCGTCTGGCGCCACCACGACGGCCGGGAGCCGGACTGGGAGATCCCCGCCTGGCACCGGATCGGCGACGGGCGGCAGCCGCTGCGGTACGCCTCCTTCGAGATGCCCGGCCACGCCCAGGACGTCATGGAGAACTCCTTCGACCTGGGCCACTTCATCACCCTGCACGGCTGGCCGCAGGGCGAGCTGGCGGCGCCGGTGGAGTTCGACGGCACCGGCTTCCACATCTCGATGCTGGTCCGGGAGACCTTCCCGTTGCTCGGAATGCGCGAGGTCCACGTCGAGGTGGACGGGTACGGCCTCACCGCGCTGCACACCGACGTGCACACGCCCTCGCTCGGCCTGGAGATCTGCTCGCTGGTCATGGCCACCCAGGTCGAACCGGGCCGGATGCAGCTGCGCCAGGCGGGCCGCTTCGTCATGTCGGCCCCGTCCGGGCTGCCGCCGGCCGCCGCCCGGATGGTCAGCCGGGCGGTCACCAGGCTCACGGCGGGCCTGATGTTCAAGCGCAACCTCGAGTTCACCTCGGCGGACTTCCCGATCTGGTCCACCAAGCGGTACGTGTCCCCGCCCCGGCTCGCCCAGGGCGACGGGCCGATCGGCGCGATGCGGCACTGGGCCCGGCAGTTCTACCCGCCGGACCAGCAGGCGCACCTGCCGGGTGCGCCGGCGGCCGACCGGAACGGGCACGGCGCGAACGGCGCCGGTACGAGCGCCGCCGGAGCGAACGGGGCCGGAGCGAACGGGAGCGTCCCGCCCGAGGGCGGCACCGCCGCCGGCCACACCCAGGCCGGGATCTCCCGGAGCTGAGCCGGCCCGCGGGCCTCCCGCCGTCCCCACGCCGCCGCGCCGCCGCGCACCCGCCCGTCACCCGATCCACACCAGCGGCCCGAACCGGAACCGGCCGTCCCGGCGGTACCGTCTGGCGTGGAGTACGGGCGGGTGCGGCGAGGGGAGAGTCGGCGTGGAGGCGCTGGGGGACGGGGATCCTCGGCAGGTGGGCGAGTACCGCCTGCTGCGGAGACTCGGTGCGGGCGGGATGGGCCGGGTCTACCTGGGCCGGACGGCGGGCGGCCGCACCGTGGCGGTCAAGCTGGTGCACGAACAGTACGCCGCGGACCGGGAGTTCCGGGTGCGGTTCCGCAACGAGGTGGCCGCCGCCCGGCGGGTGGGCGGCCGGTGGACGGCCCCGGTGCTGGACGCGGACACCGAGGGCGCCCAGCCCTGGGTGGCCACCGGGTACGTCGCCGGGCCCTCCTTGGGCACCGCCGTACGGGACTTCGGGCCGCTGCCCGTCGCCGCCGTCCGCTCGCTCGGGGTCGGGCTCGCCGAGGCGCTGCGGGCCGTGCACGCCCAGGGCCTGGTGCACCGGGACGTCAAGCCCTCGAACGTGCTGCTGGCCCTGGACGGGCCGCGCCTGATCGACTTCGGGATCACCCGGGCGCTGGACGCGGCGACCGCGCTGACGCGGTCCGGCTTCGTGGTCGGCTCCCCCGGCTACCTCTCCCCCGAACAGGCCGAGGGCCGGGGCGCCGGGCCCGCCTCGGACGTCTTCTCGCTGGGCGCCGTGCTCGCCCACGCCGCCACCGGTGCCGCGCCGTTCGGCTCGGGGGTGAGCGCGGCCGTGCTGATCTACCGGGTGCTCCACGAGGAGCCCGAACTCGGCATACCTGACCGGGAGTTGCACGCCCTGGTGGCGGACTGCCTGGCCAAGGACCCGGCCCGCCGCCCCACCCCGGAGCAGCTGCTCGAACGGCTGACGGCCGCCGACCCCGCGGCGGGCGGGCGGCTGGACCGGCGGGACTGGCTGCCGCCCGCGATCGCCGCCGCGCTGGCCTCGCTCGCCGTCGAGCTGCTGGACCTGGACGGCGACTCCCCGGCCCGAGTCGCCGCGCCCACCGGGCGGTTCGGCCCCGCGCAGCCGTGGCCCACCGGACCGCGGGCCCCCGGCGCGCCCACCCCCGGCACGCCCACCCCGCCCTCCCCCTCGCCGTACTCCTCGGCGCGGCCCCCGTCCTACGGGCCCCCGTACCCCCAGCCGCCGGGGCCGGCCCGCCGCCGACCCGGCACCGGGGTGCTGCTGATCGCCTCCGCGCTGGCGGTCGCCGTGGCGGGCACCGCGGTGTTCCTGGCCCTGCGCGACGACGGCACCGGCGGCGCCCACCCCGACGGCGCCTCCCCCTCCTCCTCTCCCTCCTCCTCCCCGGCCTCCGCCGCCTCCCCACTCGCCCCCGTCTCCGCCGCCCCGACGCCGGCCGGCGAGGTCCCGGCCGCCTTCCTCGGCTCCTGGCAGGGTGTCCTGGGCAGCCAACAGACCTACGTCAAGGCCGACTTCGCGATCACCATCGCCCAGGGCCGGATCAACGACCCGGTCGCACAGATCCACAACAACGAGGGGCCCGGCACGCCCTACTGCGACGCGGTCGCCGACCTCGTCCAGGCCACCGCCGACCGGGTGGTCCTGCGCACCGCCCCGATGAGCGCGCTCAGCGGCTGCGCCGCCGTCCCGTACGACCAGGTGTACACCCGCAATCCGGACGGCAGCCTGCACCTGCTGGTCGGCGGCTTCACCGGCGACCTGCGGAAGAAGTAGCCCCGGCGGCTCCCCAGCGGCTCCCGGCGGCTTTCGCTCGGCGCTCCCGGCCGCGCGCACGGCGGGCGGCCCCCTCCCGCGCACGGGGCGCGCCCCGTCGCCCCCGTCTGCCCGGAAGCCCTCACCAGAGCGCCCGGAACCCCGCTCGACAGGCACTTGAGGAATCCGGCCCCCTCCTTCCGGCGGAACTAGGGTGCGACGCATCCACCCCACCATCCCCCCGATTCGAACACTTTTTCCCACCCGCACGACCGCCGTCCCCGCGGCGCACCGCCACCTCCACCCAGCCCCGCAAGCACGCGCCCCCGTCCCACGTACGAGAGGAGAACCGCCATGCACCTCAGGGTCCTCGGCCCCCTCACCGCCGACCTCAACGGCATCTCCGTCGTCCCCTCGGCCGCCAAGCAGCGCCAGATCCTCGCCCTCCTCGCGCTCTACCCGAACCGGATCCTGCCCACGGCCACCCTGATCGAGGAGATCTGGGGCGACGACCCGCCCAGACAGGCGCTCACCACGATGCAGACGTACATCCTGCAACTGCGCCGCCGGATCAACCAGGCCCTCGGGCCGACCCCGCATACCACCGCCAAGGACATCCTCACCACCCGGCACGGCGGCTACCAGCTCAGCACCCACCCGGACAACCTGGACGTCCACACCTACAACGTGCTGACCACCCAGGGCCAGCACGCCTTCAACCACGGCCAGGACCACCAGGCCGCCACCCACTTCCGCCAGGCCCTCGCGCTCTGGCACGGCCCGGCCCTGGTCGACGTCCGGCCCGGGCCGATCCTCACCATCGAGATCATGCGTCTGGAGGAGAGCCGGCTGATCACCCTGGAGCGCCGCATCGACACCGACCTGCGGCTCGGGCGGCACAACGAACTGATCCCCGAGCTCACCCACCTGACCCACCAGCACCCGCACCACGAGGGGCTGCACGCCCAGGCCATGGTCGCGCTCTACCGGGCCGGCCGGCAGACCAGCGCCCTGACCACCTACCACCACCTGCGGCACCGGCTGACCACCGAGCTCGGCATCCAGCCCTCCCCGCACCTCCAGCACCTCCAGCACGCGATCCTCACCCTGGACCCCACGCTCAACACGCCCACCACGGCCCACCCGACCACCTACAACCTGTACTCGGCCTGAGCCCCGTCCGGACGGCCGTCCCCGCAGACCTCTCCCAGCCCTCACCCACAGGACGCGTCATGACCACCGCACCCGAGAAACCCCTCGCCCTGATCACCGGCGGTACCCGCGGCATCGGCCTCGCCATCGCCCGCGAGCTCGGCAGCCGCGGCCACCGCGTCTTCATCTGCGCCCGCACCGCCAAGGACATCGACCAGGCCCTCGCCACCCTGCGCGACGAGGGCCACCAGGCCGACGGCGCCACCTGCGACGTCCGCGACCCGGCCCAGGTCGGCGACCTGATCCGGCACGCCGTGGCCGAGCACGGCCCGATCACCGTCCTTGTCAACAACGCCGGACGCACCGGCGGCGGCCCGACCGCGACCACCACCGACGACCTCTGGTACGACGTCATCGACACCAACCTGAACGCGGTCTTCCTCGTCACCCGGGAGACCCTCCGCCAGGGCCACATCACCAGCACCGCCCACCCGCGGATCATCAACATCGCGTCCACCGCCGGGAAGCAGGCCGTCACCCTGGGCGCCCCGTACACCGCGAGCAAGCACGCCGTGATCGGCTTCACCCGGGCGCTGGCCAAGGAACTGGCCCCGACCGGCACCACCGTCAACGCCATCTGCCCGGGGTACGTCCAGACCCCGCACACCGCGAGGATCCACCACGAGTACGCGACCGCCTACAACACCACCCCCGAGACCATCCACCAGCACTTCCAGACGCACATCCCGCTCGGCCGCTACACCACGCCCGAGGAGGTCGCCTCGCTGGCCGGCTACCTCACCAGCCCCACCGCGGCCAGCATCACCGCCCAGGCGCTGAACGTCTGCGGCGGGCTCGCCACCCAGTAACCCCGGCGCGATCCTGGCCGGCCCACGGGAAGGACAAGGGCTCCGGTGCCCGCTGATCAGCCATGACGAACCGTCAGTTCTCCAGCGCACCCGTCACCTTGCTGGTGGCCGGCGCCCCCGCGCCCGAGCCGTGCCTGCCCGCCGCCCGGCCGCCCGGGCCGCTGGACGCCGGGGCGGTGCGCGCCGCTCCGGCCGGCGCCACCGCCCGGCCCCGGAGGGATACCGAACGGCCCCGCCGGATACCGGAGTTCGCCCTGGCCGAGCTCAACCGGTCTTATCCGCCGGAGGAGTTGCGCGCGGCGCTGCGGACCGTCGTCGCCGAGCAGGGCCCCCGGCACGCCGCCGGGCCCGCGACGGACCTGCTCTGGCAGCGCACGGTGGACGGCCCGGACGGGCTCGACCGGGTCCTGGTGGAGCTGGGACGCAGCCTGGCCGCCGGCCCCCGGCTGCGCGCGGTACTGGTCGACGGCGCACACGACGGCCCGCGGGCGGGCCCGCGGCGGCTGTTCCTCGGCATCGCCCGCGGCCCGCTCAGCCACGCCGCCGGTGTGCTCGCCGAGCTGCGCGAGGCACTGGCGCACCCGCCGGAGCCGGTCACCGTGCCGACCAGCGCACTCCAGCGGGAACTCCTGCGCCAGGTCATCGGGGAGGCCGAACCCGGCGGCCGGCACGTCGAGCAGCTGTCCTGGAACTGGCACGGGCCGCTGGACACCGAGCGCTTCACCGCCGCCTGGCAGTCCGTCTTCGACCACGAGACGGTGCTCCGCGCGGCCTTCGACTGGGACGAGGACGGCACCGACGACCCCTGGATGGTGCTGCACGAGCACGCCGCCCCCGAGGTGACCAGGCACCGGCACGACGCCACCGACTGGGAGGACCTGCTCGCCGCCGACCGCCGCCGCGGCTTCGACCTGCGCCGCCCCGCCCTGCTGCGCGCCACCCTGATCGACGCCCCGCCGGACGCCGACGAGGGCCCCGCCACCCGGGTGCTGCTCACCTACCACCACGCGATGCTCGACGGCTGGAGCGTGCGGCTGCTGCTCCAGTCCTTCTACCGCGCCTACCTGACCGGCGGCGTACTGCCCGGCGGCGAACGCCGCCCCGACCTGCGCGACCACGCCCGCTGGCTGGCCGGCCGCGACACCGACGCGGCCCGGCAGTTCTGGTCCACCCGGCCCGCCGCCACCGCGGTGCTGCCGCTCGCCCCCGACCCGCGCCGACGCGGCAGCGGCCGGGCCCGGCGCCGGCTCACCCCGTACGAGGCCGTCCGGCTGCGCGGCTGGGCGGCCGCCTGGGGCGCGGGCGAGAGCAGCGCGCTCCAGGCGGCCTGGGCGCTGCTGCTGTACCGCGCCGAGCAGACCGACCGGCCCCGCCGCCCGGCCAGGGCGGTGCGGGTCGGCTTCGCCGTGACGGTCTCCGGCCGGGGCATCCCGCTGGACGGCATCGACCGGCTGCCCGGCGCCCTGCGCAACCCGCTGCCGATCTCCGTCCGGGTGCAGCCCGGCACCACCCTGCCGCAGCTGCTCGCGGCGCTGCGCGACGGGGTGCTCGACCTCGCCGGGTACGAATGGGTCTCCCCCGGCCAGGCCCACCGGTGGACCCCCGGCGCGCGCGGTCAGCGCCCGAACAGCCTGGTCGTGCTGGAGCACCGGCCCACCGCGGCGCACCACCTGCGGCTGGAGACCGACCTGGCCGCGCACGGCATCCACGTGGAGAGCCCGGCCCCGTCCGGCACCCTCACCTCCTACCCGATCACGCTCGCCGCCCACTACGACGCCACCGGCGGGCTGGTCCTCACCACCACCCACGACCGCGCCCTGCTCGCCGACCGGGACGCCGTCGAGCTCCTCGACCAGAGCACCCACCTGCTGCGCTCCTTCCCGGACCTGCCCAGCGGACTGGGCACCACCGAGGTGCTGCGCACCACCCTGGCCGGGCAGCCGGCGCCCCGGCTGGGCGAGCCGGCGGGCGCCGCCGGGGGCGCGTGGCCGGCCGCCCCGGCGGTACGGCTGGACGTGCTGCGCCGGGCAGCCCGCCCGGGGGCCGGCTGGGTGCTGCTGCTTCCGCCGCCCGGCGCGCCGCACACCCGCTACCCCGGGGCCGCGCGCGGCTGGCCGGGCCCGCAGGCCCTCGGCGTGCTGCGCCCCGCCACGGACGGCCCGGCGGGCGGCGGCGGGGACGGGCGCGCGGACGGTGCCGGGGGCGACCGCGCGGAGGGCCCGCCGCCGGCCGCGTACCGGCCGGTGCTCGGCCCGCTGCTGGAGTCCCGCGCGCCGGTCGCCCTGGTCGCCCCGCCGGGGCTCGGGGCCGCCGCCTTCGCGATCGCCCGGCTGGGGACGCCGGCGCACCCGCCGCTGGTGGTGCTGCTCGACGGGGACGGCGACCTGGCGGCGGTGGCGGGCCTGCTGGCGGGGCTGCCGTCACGTCGGTGAGGCCTGCGGAGGCCTGCGGAGGCGGTCGGAAGCCCGCGGAGGCCGTCGGAGGCCGTCGGAGGCCTAGAGTGGCCGCCGTGGCCCGCTTCGTCCTGATCCGCCGAACCCCGCTGCCGCCCGCCGAGTGCTGGGAGCGGCTGACGGCCTGGCCCCGGCACGGCGACCGGGTGCCGTTCACCCGGGTCTCCGTCGTCCGCGGAACCGGCCGGGAGGCGGGCGGCGTCGTGCTGGCCCGCACGGCCCTCGGGCCACTCCGCTTCGACGACCCGATGGAGATCGCCGAGCTGGTCGCCCCCGGCCCCGGCTGGGACGGGCGGTGCCTGCTGGTCAAGCGCGGCGACCCGGTGCACGGCCGCGCCGAACTGCGGGTCCGGGCGGCGGCGGACGGCGGCAGTGCGGCGCTCTGGACGGAGGAGCTGACGGTCGTCGGCCTGCCCCGGCTGTTCGACCCCGCGCTCGCTCAGGCGGGGCGCCTGGTCTTCGGCCGGGTACTGGACCACCTGCTGACGGCGTAGCGGCACGGGCGGGCGGGCCCCGGGACCACTGCCGACCGGCCCGGATCGGGCACGCCCGGCCCGCCGAGGCGACCCCACCCCCGGCGAAGGGGTCGGGGCCGCGTCAGCGGGTGGTTCGGCGAGGGCCTCGGCAGGCGCTTCGGCAGGGACTTCGGCAGGGGCTTCAGCGGGTGATGATGTCGAGGCCCGCGACCACCCCGGCACTCGGGGAGACGTTTCCGGCGAGGTGGAAGGTGCGGCCGTCAGGGCCGAGCACCAGGTTGTGGGTGAGCCCGACGCTCGGCGGATAGACGCTCTCGGCGGGTACGAGGGCCCCGGCCTCGGTGTCGTAGGCGAGGATCACGCTGGAGTAGTAGGGGCCCTGGGGGTAGGGCGCGCCCGGCCCCATGACGCCGGAGCTCTGGCTGACCACGTACACCCGGTGCCCGTCCGGGCTGATCACCGGGGACCGGAGGTCTCCGTGGCCCGGCGCGAAGTGGAAGCCCGACGTGACGGTGTCCGTCGCCGTGTCGACGGTGTAGTCGGACGCGGAGTTGCCGAAGCCGTACAGCGTGCCGCCGTCGGGGCTGAGGACCGCGCTGCCGGAGGCCCCGTGGCCGTCGGTGAAGGTCCGGACGACGGTGAGCGCGGTGGGGGTGACGCCCAGGTGGACCAGGCCGGCCGAGGTGGTGACGTAGGCGTCCGCGCCGTCGGGGCGCAGGACGATCGAGCCGACGCCGTCGCCGGGGAGCTCGATCGTCGCGGTGAACGCCCCGGTGGCGGTGGAGTACGCGAGGACCCGGCCCGGCCGGGCGCCGAAGCGCTGCCGCGGTCCGGCCTGGGCGAGGTAGACGCCGGCGCCGTCCGGGGCGACCGCGAGGGAGCCGACGACGCCCTCCAGGTAGCCGTCGGGGCGCGGCTGGGCCGGGAGCGGGACGTCGGCGAGGACGGTACCGGCGGCGGTGTCGACGGTGACCAGCCGCGCGGAGCCGACGACCGCGTACAGCCGGGTGCCGTCCGGGCCGAGGGCCAGCGAGTTGACGTAGGTCCCAGGAGTGGTGGACAGGGTGAGTGCGGTGGTGACCGTGCCGGTCGCGGTGTCGACGACCTTGAGCACGGTCGTGCGGGCACCGTCGTCGTCGATGACCCCGACGTAGGCCTTGGCGCCGTCGGGGCTGACGGCGACGACCGGGGCCGTCCACCCGACCGCGAGCGACCGGGCGGTGCCGGCCGTCAGGGCCGCCACGTCGGCCGCGCCGGGCACCGGCAGCGCCGCGGTGGCGGCCCCGGGTACGAGCGCCAGCAGCAGTCCGGCCGTCGCCACCGTTCCCAGCCAACGGGCCCCGCTCATGAGCGATTTCACGCATTCCTCCCTTTCGCCACACAACGCGTTCGCATCGGCGGGCGCCAGCGTACGGGGCGGCCGGGGAGCGTCCCCGGGCCTCGGCGGACGGGTGCGACGAACGCCGACCCGCCGTGGACACCCCGGTGCCCTCCCCTACGGCACATGACGGAGCCCGCCACGCACCGGCCACTACGCCACGGGCGGGTCAGTCCTCACCGTGGTCGCCGTAGCGGCGCCGCCACTCCCGGGCACGGGCGTTGTGCCACTGCACGCCCTCCACCGCCTCGTGCTCGGAGAGGCCGCTCAGGCGGGCGACCACGCTCAGCGGCACGGGCTCGTCGCAGTCGGCGAGGGTCCGGCAGACCTTCGCGGCCCACTGCTCCTCGGGGACGAAGGGGCGGCGGCGGTAGTCCGCGACCAGAGCGGCCAGGTGGTCCGCGGAGCAGGCGAGGACGACCCGTCTCCCGTCCAGTTCGGGTTCGGCGGAATGCAGGACGGACGAGTCCGGCACCAGGGCGCCGAGCAGCTCGGCCCGGGCGACGGCCCGACCGCAGTGGTCGCACAGGTCCAGGGTTTCCGCGTCGTCGGCAGGGCCGCCGGCCGGGGGTCCGATGTCCTCCATGGCGCGCGCCTACCCCGCGAAGCCGAGGCCAACCCGGGGCCCCGCCGGTCCGTCGGTCAGCGGCCGCCTCGGCCGCCCTGCCGCCCGGCCGCCCTGCCCGCCGGTCAGCGGTCGCCGGAGGTCGGGGAGCGGTCCAGGTACTGCCGGCGGACGTAGTCGCGCCCGTCCTCGCGCACCGCGGCGACGCCGTCGTGCTCGGTCAGACGCTCGGCCGCGATCCATGCGGCCACCACCTCCGCGTGGTCCGCGTCACCGCCCGCCAGCGCGATCCGGTCCGCCAGGGCGGCGGCGCGCAGCAGGTGCTCGCGCCGCTTGCGGGGCGGGCTCTTGTCGGTGGTCCGGCGGGTGTCGAGGTACCTCTCCTCCGCGTCGAGGCCCGGGGCGTGCGCGTACGCCTCCTCCGCCGTGGGCGCCGGACCGGCCGGCACGGCCCGCACCGGCTCGGACGGCAGCCGCGGCAGGCCGTAGACGTGGAGCACCTCGTTCGCGAACTCCGGCCGGTCGACGGGCAGGCCGTGCCGGCCGAAGACGGCGAACAGCTCGGCCAGGGCGCGCGGTTCGACGCCGCGCGGCCGGTCGTCCTCGGTCACGTCGATCCGGCCGAGCTGCGGGCCCCAGAACCGGCCCGGCGGGTCCACCAGGCACAGCCGGAAGGTGACGTGGTGGCCGCCGGTCTCGATCTCCTCGCCGAACTCCATCCGCAACCCGCGGATCTCCGACCAGGCGTAGCGGCGCGGCACCAGCAGCCGGACCAGCGCGAGGCCGTCCTCCTCCTCCCGCAGCCGGAAGGTGTGCGGCACGGCGACGGCCACCGCGACGGCGACCAGCAGGCCGAGGAAGGTGGCCTCCCCCGGGGCGGTGGCAGCGGCTCCGACCAGCACGATCGACACCACCAGGCCCAGGACGCAGCCGATCCCGATGTTGCTCCCCCACCGCCGCATGAACGACAGCCGTACCGTCCGCATCCCGCCCCCTCCGTGTGCCCCCGCGTGGCTCCACGCTCCCGGGAACCGCCGGGCCCGGGCAAGCGTGCGCGGAGAGCTGTGACGGCCCCGTGACGAACCCGTCGCACCGCGGGTCCCGGTTCAGGGTCCGTACAAAGAACGGCTCTTACAGGATTTTCGTAGCTGTTGATCGCCCTGGGCTCTGGTGTCAGCTGAGGAGAATGCGCTGGCGTAGGAGGCGGTGTCCGGCGCGGCCGTAGTTCAGCACGCACGCCCAGGACAGCACGTGGTGCAGCACGCCCAGCATCCGGGCCCCGGCCGAGCCGGCTAGCGCGTCGGCGACCGCGTCTACCACCGTCCGCAGGGCCGGAGTCCGACGCCGGTAACGCCGCGTCAGGCCGGTGACCTGCTCGGCGAAGGCGACCTTCTCGCAGGAGGGGTTCTCCCAGTACAGGCGGCGCACCGATAAGTCGATCACGACCGCACGGCCGCCCACCGCATCCATCGGCGCTTGGCGCCGTGGACGCGCACAGAGCGGGGAACGCGACCACCTGACCGTTTCGTTGGTCCGCCTGGAGAGGAGCGTCCGTGAAGACACGTCAGAAGGACCGAGGTGCCCACACGTCGTCGGGGGCTCGCAGCCTTGAGGCGCGCAAATGGTCGCGTAGCGCAGTCAACACGGGGTGCTGGTCTCCGCTGCGGGACAGAAGCACGTGCGGGTAGACCGGGGTCGGTTCGTGCAACGGGATGCGCCGCAGGTCGTGGCTCTGGGGCCACAGGTACCGGTCCCTGCTGCCGACGAGGGTAGCCAGCGAGGCCGAGTCGGCCAGCGCGTCCATCAGGGCCTCGTCACCGAAGTGCGGGCCGAGCGCGTCGATGTTCAAACCGAAGGTCTCGGCCAGTGCCTGGTAGAACGCCGCCCACTCCGTGCCCGGCGTGATCCCGGGAACCCAGATGCGGTGACCGGCCAGGTCCGCAGGTCTGATCCAGGGTGCGTGGGCCAACGGGTGGCCGGGCCCGACCAGGAGCTCCAGGGGATCGTCCAGAAGTCGTTCGGCGCTGATCCCGGCCGGGACCCGGTGTGCCGGCAGTGCACGGAAGGAAGCGTCGACGCTTCCTTCGAGCACCGCCCGGGCGGCCTGGGCGGCGTTCTCGTTGCCCAACGTGACCGCGTCCAGGTTCATTTCGGGGCGGGAGCGGTAGAACTGGTAGACGACCTGGGCGGGACCGATGCGCCGGTTGAGGACGTCGACACGAAATGGCCGGCTGCCGGGGCGCACAGCCTGCTCGGCCTGTTCGAGAGCCGTGAGGGCCTTGATGGCGTGGGGCAGGAAGGCCTGCCCGTCCAGGCTCAGCCGCGAGCCGCGGGAGGTCCGCACCAGGAGCGTGACCTCAAGGTGTCTCTCCAGGGCCGCGATCCGCTTGGAGACCGCCTGCTGGCTGATCCCCAGCTCGTCCGACGCTGCCTGGAGGCGGCCGGTCTCGGCAACGGCCACGAACGTCCGCAGCGCTTCGGCATCCACGCCTCCACCTTACTTCCACAACGATTGGTTGTGTCTGATGGGCGGTGAGGTTGTTTGATCGCGTGCCCTGGAGGGTGGTGGGATCAGCGCATGTCCACCCGCACAGACCAGGTCATGTATGTCCAGACGCCCGAGTTCGCGCGCCATGTGGAGCGAATCGTGGAGGTGACCGACGCGACGTCCCGGCTGAACGTGCTGCCGTTCGGCGACCGCGAAGGTCGCGCCGAATTGCTTTCCATTGTGTTCGGTGGCCCGCTCCCGGAGTCGGTGACGATCTATCCGCCGTTCTTCACCGAGTACGGGCTGAACACGACGTTCGGGGAGAACGTCTTCGTTAACCAGGGATGCACGTTCATGGACAGGGGCGGGATCCGCATCGGCAACGGTGTCATGATCGCCCCGAAGGTCAGCCTCATCACCGGGGGGCACCCGTTGCCCCTTGCCGAGCGCCGCGAATACCTCTCCTTCGCCCCGATCGTCATCGAGGACGACGTCTGGATCGGGACGGCTGCCGTGGTCACGCAGGGCGTGACCATTGGTGCCGGCGCGGTGGTCGCTGCCGGCGCTGTGGTCACCCATGATGTTCCTGGCGGGACCCTGGTCGCTGGAGTCCCCGCCCGGGTGATCAAGACGATCGACTGAGCCCGGCCGGGCCGGGCAGCACGTCTGCGGTCTGATGCGATACCCCGTCACGCCCGACTGACCGACCAGCAGTGGGACCGTATCCGGCCCCTGCTGCCCACCAGCTATGGTCGCCGCGGCAGGCCGGGGGCCGACCACCGCAGGATCGTGGACGCGATCGCCTACCGATACCGCACCGGCATCCCCTGGCGAGACCTCCCCAGCAGGTTCGGGTCGTGGAAGACCGTGTGGGCCCGCCACCGCAGGTGGGCCTCCGACGGGACCTGGGACCGAATCCTGGGCGTACTGCTCGCTGCTGCGGACGCTGCCGGGCAGGTCGACTGGCGGGTCTCGGTGGACTCCACGATCAACCGGGCCCACCAGCACGCTACAAACACCCGTCGTCCTGACTCGTGCCGTGTTGCGGCCCACGCCCGCGGTCCCGGTGCCCACTGCGTGCCGGCCGGGCACGCGATCGGGCGCTGTCGTGGAGGGTCTACCACGAAGGTCCATCACGCCGTGGACGGCCAGGGTCGGCCTCTGGCCGTCGTCGTGACATCCGGGCAGGCACACGACGGACAGTCCCTGCCGTTGCCGCTGGGCGACCTGCGTGTTCCGCGCTCTGGGGCGGGACGTCCGCGCACGTCCCCGACCGTGCTGCTCGGGGACAAGGCGTACTCCTCCCGCGCGATCCGCCAACGCTCAAGAACCTCGGGATCACCGCGGTCACCCCTGAACGCCGTGACCAGCGGGAGCACCGTCGCCACCGTGGTGCAGCGGGAGGTCGCCCACCGCCAGCACCAGGCGGCCACTGGCGGCACGGGGCAGCGGCAGACTGGCCAGCTCGGCCCGTCGGTGCACAGCACCGGGGCCGGGTCCGCTGTCCTGGAAATCCCCATGTGGGTGACCTGCGCTCGCCGTCGGACCGCTACCGCGGCAGGTAAGGATCCTCGACCGTCGGCCTTCTCCGATCACCCTCGGGGGTGAAGGTCAACGATCCGCGGAACGAGCCGGCGCCGAAACGCACTGCGAGAAGCACCGGTTGCGCATGCTCGGGCGGCCACGGTTCGCTCCCCGGTTCGCTGCCGTTCCACAGATGGAAGACCACCATCGGCTGCTGCGGATCCTCCGAGAGGTAGCCAAGCGTCTTCCCGTACAAGGGGTTGTTCCCTCCGAACAGCACAGAGGGAGGGCCGAACTCCGCCGTCACGTCAGCCCAGGTGCGGTCAGCCGCAGCCCACCCTCGCACCCGGCCTGTGACAGCCTCGTACTCCTCGGCTGTGAGAACCCGATCGGGCCCGAGCCAGCCGCGTCGCTGCGCGAACTCCGCGTATACCGAGGCGACTTCGTAGCAGTCACCCTGCGCGGGGAAGACCTCCTGGAAGGCCCCGCTGGGACCGATGGAGGTCCAGAGCCCCTGCTCTTCCCAGCTCTGCTTCAGCTGATTCCACGCCTCGGACTGGCGCTCGACGAACAGCAAATGGTCAATCAGGATCCGGAACGCCACCTCGCCCCCGTGCAACCCGGGCCGGCGCAGGGCGAGGTTGAGCTGATCAATGAGGTGATCACGGATCTCCTCAGCAGCGGCAAGCGATGTAGGAAGGGTCACGCACACAGTCTTCCGCAGGAAGATCAGCTCGATCACCCGTTCCGCCGACGAAGACGAGTGGATAGATCACCGGGTCAGTGCCTGTGTTCAAAAGTCTTAGCAGTGTTTTCCCAGGTCAGGAATCGAACGGAGCTCGCATCGCAGCTCGTCGGTGGGCCGGGTCGAGGTGGCGAGGAGGAACAGCAGGATGTCGGACGCTTATGCCAGCATGCTCGTGTGATGACCACACCTGACGACCGTCCAAACGAGGCCACGCTCGACTTCCTGCGTTCGGTGTTCCCAGCCGAGTGGCGCGAGCCGATCCTGGGCCGTGATGGAGTCACGGCCTGGGAGGCCGAGAACCGGGTGACGCTTCCGGAGCCCTACCGGACCTTCATTGCGGAGATCGGCAACGGCAGCAGCCTCGGTCCCCCGGAGGATGAGGGTCTTCAGCCGCTGGGATGGCTGCCGGAATGCCGGCCGGGCACGGGGCCGCGGCGCCCGGGAGAGCCATTCCCCCTGGAAGAGGCGTGGATGTGGGAGGACGGCGAGACGATCGATGCTTACGATCCACGCGTCGATGCCGTCTTCAACCACGGGTCGGTCGTTCTCGGCGCCGAGGACGGACCATCGTTCTGGCTGCTGGTGACGACGGGACCTCATCGCGGTGAGGTCCGGATGGTGTCCGACGTCGGAGCCGCCCCGGTGCCGGTCTCCGAAGCCAGGAGCTTCGATGGATGGGTCCTGCACTGGCACGCAGGCAACGACTGGCTTGCCTGAGCGCAACGCGCCGGACCGCTGAAAGCCGATTCCGGGCGTGAGCACGCCATTTCAAGACGCCCGGTTCGAACTCCTGGTCACCGAGCCCGCCGTCCGTACCGAGATCCGCATCGGATACGCACGGTAGCCAGGCATGAGACATGTCCAGGCGGGGCTGTCTCATCATGCTCCGTCAGTTCTTCGGCCTCCGCAGTGAGACAACCGGGTCAGGCCACCGGGCGGATCCGGCCGCCGGTCTTGTATCGAAGTGCGGCTTCCAGCCGATCGCGAGCCTCGGTCTGGGCAGCGATCCGTTCGTTGAGAACCGCCAGCCGTTCCAGTGCGACCCGCAGACCATTGTCCGACGGCGGCGCGGCGGCCACATCACCATCCAGGCAGGGCAGGAACACCTGCACGTCGTCGAGGGTGAGTCCGGCGGCCAGCAGGTAGCGGATGTTGCGGACCCGCACCACTGCCCGTTCGTCGTAGACGCGGTAGCCATTGGGGGCCCGCTCGGAGGAGATCAGCCCGGCCTGTTCGTAGTGTCGCAGCGCACGGGGGCTCGTCCCGGTCGCCTTGGCCAGCTCGCCGATCCTCACCCGTTCCACCTCCGGGGCCACTCCTATCACGCCACGACCGCGCCGCCGTCGACCGGGAGCACAATCCCGGTGACGAACGCAGCGGCCGGTGAGGCGAGCTGGGTAATGGCCCAGGCCACTTCCTCCGGCTGACCGATCCGGCCCAGCGGAGTGTGGGCCAGCTGCCATTCCCGCACCGCGGCGCTCCGCTCCGGCGTCAGGCCCTGGTGTTCGCCGATCGGGGTGTCGATCGCGCCAGGGGCGACCGCGACCACGCGGATGCCGCGGGGTGCAAGTTCGACCGCCCAGCTACGGGTGAGCAGTTCCAACGCGGTCTTGGTCGCGGCGTAGACCGAGCTGCCGGGCCAGGCCCGCTGTCCCACCGATGTGCTCACATTGATGATCACCCCGCCGGCCGCCTCCAGGAGGGGTAGCGCGGTCTGTGTCAGCAGGATGGGTGCGATCAGATTGGTGGCGATCTGCGGGGTGATCGTCTCCGGTGTGAGGGTGCCGAGGGCACCGCTGCGCACGATGCCGGCGTTGTTGACCAGCACGTCCAATCGGCCGTGCAGCTCCCGTGCGGTGCGGATGATCCGCTCGGGCTCTCCCGCGGAGGTGACGTCTGCGGCCAACGGGGTGATCCGCTCGTGACCGGCGGCGGTCTCGTGGAGCGGTTCGACCCGCCGGCCGACGGCGAGCACGTGGGCGCCCTCCGTTGCGAAGGCCCGGGCGGTGGCCCGACCGATCCCGGTGCCGGCCCCGGTGACGGCGACGATCCTGTTGCTCTGCGGTGCGGTGCTGGTGTCCATGCCGTGATCGTCGAACCCTGCCGCCAGTGACAAGGTCAAGCGGCGACCGGTGGGATCCGCTGGTCCAATGGGCTCACCGAGCCGGGAGCATGTGGACCGTGGCATGTGGGGCGGACCCGACTTCCTGCCGCAGAGCGACGATGAGCGGGTGCTGAGCCGCGAGGCGGGACAGGGCTGTGGCCTGGAGCTCCTGGTAGAGCACCGTCACGCGACCAGCCCTGGGCCCCGGTGCGCCGGGAGGACCGGGCAGGCTCGGCGCGACGGGTCCGCCGTCGGCGAGATCGGCCAGGTCCCGGGCGAGCTCGTCCACCGCGGCCCGCTTCACCCGGGCCGCTCCGGCCGTCCGCGTCGGCGGCGGCAATGGCAGTGACGGAACCTCCGGCGGAAGGGTTGAGGACGGAGACGCCTCCCGCTCCGGCTACCCCGGCCAGAACGGCGGCAACGGCGGCAACGGCGGCTCGCCAGGCCACACCTTCGCGGCGCCCTGCGGTCGGGGTGCGGAGAATCCTGCGGATCACTCGGGTAGACCGCCGGCACGAGCGAGTCCAGCAGGTACCGCTCGATCCTCTCGGCGGTCGGGAAGTCGTCCCGGCCTGCGAGATCGCCGGGATTCCTGTCCTGGTCCGGGTCCCGGTCACGGCGTCGGTGAGCGGCCGCCAACGGTCTCGCTGTTGCGGGGGGGCATTGTGGAGCAGATAGCCCACGACCGTCTCCGTCGTCAGCGGCCGGCCCTCGACCACCGGGACCGAGCGCAGCACGGGCCCCTTCCTGATCGCCTTGGCGTAGTCGTGGGTCCGGCAGGTCAGCACCAGCGGCTCATGCGCCGGGTAGCCGGAGTTGAGTTTCCGCAGGGCCAGTGGCCGTTCGGCGGCAGGCAGTTCGTCCAGACCGTCGAGCACTGGCAGGATGCGCCTGCGGTTCGGCAGGTCCCGGGCCATGCTGGCGCTCAGGCACGGGTACGCGTCGACGATCTGGCAGATCAGCCAGGATTTCGGATGTTCTTCGACCCTCCCTCGAGAGCTGGCCGCAACCGCCGGCCTGTTCGGGGCCAAGCCGCTGGTGTTCCCGGAGAACCCGCCCGCCCGGGTCGGCCTGTCCTCGGTCACGGTGGACGGCACCGTCGGGCCGCCGCTCCGGATTCCCCTGCCCCGCAGCCCACTTGGGCCCTACGCCTTGACGGTCCTGAAGGTGCCCCGGTAGTCCGCCGGGGACGTGCCGACGTGGCGGTGGAAGGCCGCCCGGAAGGCGGCGGGGCTGCCCAGCCCGCTGAGCCGGGCGACCTGTTCGACGGGCGTCGTGGTCGCCTCCAGGAGTTCGCGGGCCCAGTCGATGCGGGCCGCGGTGAGCCAGGCCATCGGCGAGGTGCCCGTCTCCTGCTGGAAACGGCGGATGAACGTCCGGCGGGACATGTGCGCGCGCTGGGCCAGGTCGTCCACGGTCTGCCGGTGGGCGAGGTTGCCGAGCATCCAGGTGCGCACCGGCCCGAGGCCGTCGCCGCGGGCCAACGGCCGGAATCGGTCGATGAACTGCGCCTGCCCGCCGGGGCGTTGGGGCGGGGCGACGAGCACCCGGGCGCGGGCGTTGGCGGCCGCGGCGCCGAAGTCCCGCCGGATGATGTGCAGGCAGAGATCGATGCCGGCGGTCACGCCCGCCGAGGTGAGGACGTCGCCGTCGTCGACGTAGAGCTGGTTGGGCCGCACGTCGATCCGGGGGTACCGGCGCTGCAGCTCGGCGGCATCCTGCCAGTGGGTCGTCGCGGGGCGCCCGTCCAGCAGCCCGGCGGCCGCCAGGACGAACGCGCCCGTACAGATCGACACCAGCCGGGCGCCGCGCGCGTGCGCCGAGCGGATCGCCGCCAGTGCCGCGGCCGGCGGCGGGCTGTCCGGGTCCTGGTAGCCGGGGACGACGACGGTGCCGGCGTCCCGCAGCGCCTCCAGCCCGGCGGCCGCGGCGACGGTGAAGCCGCCGCTGTCGACCGGTCCGGCGGCCGGATCGGTGCAGACGGTGACCCGGTAGTGCGAGTCCGTTCCGAAGGTCTGCACCGGGATGCCCAGGTCCAGCGGAAGCACCCCCGGAAGTGCCAGCACCGCGACCCGGTGTCCCTCGGTGACCGGCGGGCCCGGCGTGGTCGGCGGGCGCGGTGCGGTCGGTGCGGTCGGTGCGGTCGGCGTGATCGACATGGCACGATCCTAGCGACCCATGGCCCCCGTGCCACTGTCGCGGGCAGGACTCCGGTTCCTAGCCTTGAGCCATGGACATCCCACTCGACCTCCCCACCGGCCCCCTGGCCGACGCCGTCCTCTCCGCCGTACAGGCCACCGAGACCCCGGCGGTGGCCAACCACAGCGTGCGCAGCTTCCTCTTCGCCCAGCTCCTCGCCGCCCACGAGGGCTGCTTGGACGACGCGGCCTACGACCGCGACCTGCTGTTCGCCGCGACCGTCCTGCACGACATCGGCACCGGCACCCTGGCGAAGGGCGACGCCCGCTTCGAGGTGGAGGGCGCGGACCTGGCGGCGGACCTGCTGCGGCAGCACCACGTTCCCGAGCCGGACGTCGACCGTGTGTGGGAGGCGATCGCCCTGCACGCCTCCACCGGCATCGCCGAGCGTCGCGGCCTGCTCAGCTACCTCACCCACGAAGGCGTGAGCACCGACTTCGGCCGCAACGCGGACGTCGTCGCCCCGCACGCGCGGCGGATCCACGCCGCCTACCCCCGGCTGACCATGGTCGGCTCGCTCGTCGACGCGATCGTGGAGCGGGCCGCCCGCTCGAAGGCCGCCGCACCCCGCTACTCGCTCGGCGGCGAACTGCTCCGCGAACGCCGGGCCGACGGCATCACCGGCCTGGAGCTCGCCGCCGCCACCTCCCCCTGGGCGGCGGAGTAGCCGCCCGCCCGGACACCATCGGGGCGTGCAACGGCGCGTGCTCCCTCCCGCACGCGCTCGGCCGTGAATCCCCCGCTCTGGGGGGCGCGTTGACGAGGACGGCCGAGTGGACGAGGACGGCCGAGTGGACAGGACGGCCGAGTGGACGCCCGGCCGCCGGCGCCATCGCGCCGCGCCTCGATCGGATGATCGGGTCCGCGGCGGCAGCCAGGGGCGTGTCGAAGCCCGGGCGACGGGCGACGGGCGACGGACGGCAGGCTGCGGGCGACGGCGGCGGGCGGCGGTCGCCTGCGGCCGGTCACGGGTGGCAGACGGCTTCGGAGGACCCGGGGAGGTACACCTCCTTCTCGGCGCGGGTGAGGTCCCGGGCGACGGCACCGCAGATCGCGCCGATCGCGGCGTCCGGTGCGATGTAGAACCAGAGCCGCGCGCTGCCGTCGTCGCCGCCGGTGGCAAGGGTTCGCCCGTCCGGGCTGAACGCCACCGACCGCACGGGGCCGGTGCGGCCTGTGAAGGTGACGAGGGCCTTGCCGGTGGCCACGTCCCACAACCGCACGGTGGCGTCGGTGCCGACGGTGACGAGGGTGCGCCCGTCCGGGCTGAACGCCGGAGGCGGTACGGCGTCGGCATCGGCGCCGGTGAGGGTGGTGACGGTCCTGCCGGTGGCCACGTCCCACAGCCGCACCGCGGCGCTGCCGCCGGTGGCCAGGGTGCGCCCGTCCGGACTGAACACCACCGACCGCACGGGGCCGGTGTGGCCGGTGAGCGTGCTGACGGTCTTGCGGGTCGCCACGTCCCACAGCCGCACGGTGCCGTCGTGGCTGCCGGTGGCGAGGGTGTGTCCGTCCGGACCGAACGCCACCGACCGCACGGGAGCGGTGTGGCCGGTGAGCGTGGTGAGGGTGGTGAGGGTCGTGCCGGTGGCCACGTCCCACAGCCGCACGGTGCCGTCTTCGCTGTCGGTGGCGAGGGTGCGCCCGTCCGGACCGAACACCACCGAGGACATGGCATCGGCGCCGGTGAGGGTGGTGACGGTCTTCCCGGTGGCCACGTCCCGCAGCCGCACCGTGGCGCTGCCGCCGGTGGCCAGGGTCCGCCCGTCCGGGCTGAACGCCGCCGAGTGCACGACATCGGCGTCGCTGAGGGTGGTGACGGTCCGGCCGGTGACCACGTCCCACAGCCGCACCGTGGCGTCGTGGCTGCCGGTGGCGAGGGTGTGCCCGTCCGGACTGAACACCACCGTGTCCAGGGCCCCGGTGTGGCCGGTGAGGGTGGTGACGTTCCTGACGCCGGCCACGTCCCACAGCCGCACCGTGGCGTCGTGGTCGAGGGGGGAGTCCCCGGTGGCGAGGGTCTGCCCGTCCGGGCTGAACGCCACCGCGCTCACGGGGCCGGTGTGGCCGGTGAGGGCGGCGGTGCTCCTGCCGGTGTCCGCGTCCCACAGCCGCATGGTGGAGTCGTCGCCGCCGGTGGCGAGGGTCTGCCCGTCCGGACCGAACGCCACCGACCGCACGGGGCCGGTGTGGCCGGTGAGCGTGCTGACGGTCTTGCGGGTCGCCACGTCCCACAACCGCACGGTGCCGTCGTCGCCGCCGGTGGCGAAGGTCCGCCCGTCCGGACCGAACACCACCGTGTTCACGGAACCGATGTGGCCGGTGCCGGCGGTGACGGTCTTCCCGGTGGCCACGTCCCACAGCCGCACCGTGGCGTCGTTGCCGCCGGTGGCCAGGGTCCGCCCGTCCGGGCTGAACGCCACCGAGGACACGGGGCCGGTGTGGTCGGTCAGGGTGGCGGTGGTCCGGCCGGTGGCCACCTCCCACAGCCGCACCGTGGCGTCGTTGCCGCCGGTGGCGAGAGTCCGCCCGTCCGGACCGAACGCCACCGACCGCACGGGGCCGGTGTGGCCGGTGAGGGTGACGGTTCTGCCGGTGGCCACGTCCCACAGCAGCACAGCGGTGGTGGTGCCGGTGGCCACGGTGCGTCCGTCGGGGCTGAACGCCACCGAGGACACCGGGCCGGTGTAGCTGGTGAGGGCGGCGGTGCTCCTGCCGGTGTCCACGTCCCGCAGCCGCACAGCGGTGCCGCCGCCGATGGCCACGGTGTGCCCGTCCGGACCGAACACCACCGAGGACACCGGGCCGGTGTGGCCCGTGAGGCGATGGCGCAGGGGCAGGCGCGCGCCGTCCCGGAGGGCGGCGGCGGCCTCCAGGGTGGGGCTGGTGCGGTAGGCGGCCACCGCGAGGAGGGCGGCGAGCTCGGGGTCCGTACCGATCAGGGAGGCGGACTGGGCGGCGAGCTGCCGGGACTGTGCGGCCTGCCGGGCGGTGACGGCCGTCTGCCGCTGCCAGAACGCCACCCCCGAGGCGACCAGGGTGAGGGCCAGGGCGGCGGCCAGGACCGTGTTGAGGCGCCGGCTGCGCCGGGCGGCGGCCTGCTGGCGGTGGCGGCCCGCGGCGAGGAAGTCGTCGAGGCCGCCGGGCAGTCTGCGGCGGCCCGACCAGTCGGTGCCCTCCGCGAGGAGGCTTCCGGAGGGCAGGTCCTGGGGGTCCCCGCGTTCCTGCCAGCGGGCGTGCTGGGCGCGGGCGCGGTGGAGCCAGTCGTGGAAGCGCAGGTCCTGTTCGACCCATCCGCGCAGGGTGTCCCAGTCGCGGATGAGCGCGTCATGGACCAGCTCTGCCACCGCGGTCCCGTCCGGGCCGTCCGGGCCGTCCGGCCGCGCATCCTCGCGGATCCGGTCGGTGGTGACGATGCGGTGCCGGGAGAGCACCGCCAGGACCTCGTCGACGGCCCGCAGCGAGTCGGGCGCGGCATCCTCGGCGGCCAGTTCGCGCAGCTCGCCGAGCGGGAGCCGCTGGCGCACCGCCGGGACGTTCAGGGACTCGTCGGCGGGCCGTACCAGGGCTGTCAGCATCCTGCGGGCGATGTGCCGCTGCCGGGTGGTGAGTTCGCGCAGGGCGGTGTCGCACCAGTCGGCGAGGGCCCCGGTGACGGCGCCGATGCGGCGGTAGGCGTCGTGGGTGAGGCGGCCGTCGTGCTCCGATCGGCGTTCCCACAGCCGGGTGAGGGCGATTTCGAGCAGGGGCAGGACGGTGACGGGGGCCTCGGAGCTGCCGGCGGTCCGGGGGTTCAGGGCCAGGACGTCGGCGATGATCCGCTCCGCGAGGCCCGGGTCGAACCGCGTGCCCAGGTCGTGGGCGGGGCCGGTGACGATCGCGTCCAGGTCCGCGGCGGTGAGGGTGGCGGGGATGTTGAGGACGCCCCTCGCCCGCAGCGCGACGTCCAGCAGGTCCGGGGCGAGCGCGGACAGGCGGGAGTAGAAGTCGTCGCGCATCACCAGGACGACGCTGACAGCCGCGTCGGAACGGATCACGGCGGTGATCCGGGCGAGCGTCCGGAGGGCCTGGGGCCCGGCGGAGGGGGCGAGGAGTTCCTCGAACTGGTCGACGACCAGCACGGTACGGGGCCCGGGGACGGCACCGGCCACATCGCCGTCGTCGGCCCCGGGCTGGCCCGCCCGCGCGAGGGCGGCCGGCAGGTCCGGGCCCGGACGGACGACCACGGGCAGCCACCGGTCACTGCCCGGCAGCCGCCCCGCGGCCAGCGCCGGCAGCACCCCCGCCTGGACCAGGGAGGACTTCCCCGAACCGGACGGGCCCAGCAGCAGCACCACCCGGCGCCCGCCCGCCAGACCCGCCAGGACCTGACGCACCGCCTCCTCACGGCCCCGGAACCAGCGGGCGTGCTCGGCGGTGAAGGGTTCCAGCGCGCGGTAGGGCGACACGTCGCGCTCGCCGAGGGCGGGCCAGACCTCCCGCAGGACGGCGGTCGGGGTGACGTAGGCGATGCCCAGGCCCCGGTCGTGGCCGTCCGGCGCGGTGATCGCGGTGAGCATCCCCACCACCAGGCCGGTCGCCTCGTCCAAGACCGGCCCGCCGCTGAACCCCTGCGTCAGATCGTTGGCGTCGGTCAGTTGCAGGAGCTCACCCGCGCTGTCGGCGGCCGGCAGCAGACCGCCCGCCGTGGCGAACCCGAAGTGCCCGCCCGGCGGCGCCTGTACGGGGAACCCGAACGAGCGCACCCGGTGCCCGCGGCAGCCCGCCGCCGACCCCAGCGCCAACGGCGCCACCCCCACCGCGCGCTCCAGCCGCACCAGCGCGACGTCCTGCTCGTGCGGCTCGCGCCACGCGGCCTCCAGCACCCGGCCGGTGACCATCGGGGCACCGGGCGCGTGTGGGAAGACCAGCGTCACCGTCGCGCCGGGCCCGTAGCCGCCGTCCGCCAGGACGTGCGCGCACGTCACCACCAGGTCCCCCGCGACCAGGAAACCCGCGCCCACCACCAGATCGGCCCCGTCGCGGACCTGCGCGACGGCCGCCGGCACGCCACCGGCCGCCCCGGCCCGCGCCGTGTCCCGCTCGGCGGCCATCCGTTCAGGCCGTCGGTTCGTCGTCGCCCACGGAAGCCTCTTCGGCTTCTGCGGGGGCCTCGCCCGCGGGGGCCTGGCCTGCGGGGGCTTCGGCCTCGCCCTTGCGCCATACCATGCGCACCGTCAGATGGCAGTTGGCCGAGGTCTTCGTGATCACCACCCCGGCCTCCGTGGCGAGATCGACCCCGAACTCCACCTCCACCTCGGCCGGCCCCGCGTCCCGCAACCGCCGCAGCACCGTGCGCGCCATGTCGGTCACCGGCTCCAGCGCCGACCCCAGACTCGCCGGAAGATCCCGGACCGCGTCACCGACCCGGCCCGCCTTCACCGGCCCGGCCGCCCCGTCCACCGCCTCGACGAGGATCGAACCCCCGCCGTCCAACGGCACCCGCGCCAACTGCTGCCCCATCTCGCCCCTCCCTCAACGCCGCCCCCCGGCGGCCACACCCACACCGTACTCGCGCCGGTATGGGGAGAAGGCGCGAACTCCCTGAACAGGCAAGGCCGTTCGAGCCTCCCCCCAACCGGCCGCACGAGCACCGCACCAGGGGATGCGCACGCCCGCCCTCCCGCACGGCCCGCAGCAGCCGCGAGCCGGCTTCTACGGCGGGCTGGTGGCGGCCCCCAGGCGATGTCCGCATGCCCGGACATCGGAAAGCGAGTGCCCGCATGAAGCACCGGACAGCCTTCGCCATACCCGTGCCGGCGGGCGCCGCCCTGGTGGCCCGCGTCCTGATCCCGGCCTCCGGACCGGCCTCGGTACCAGCCTCCGGACCGGCCGAGGGCACCCCTCCCGGCCCGCTGTCGGCGTCGACCGCGTCCGCGTCCGCATCCGCAACCGCATCCGCGGCGGCCACGCTCTCCGGGCAGGAACTCGCCGTCGCGCGGACGACAACGCCGGAGCAGCCCGTGCGCCTCGCCCTCGAACGCCCGGCGGGCACCTCCGGGGTCCGCGTCCCCGGCGGCGGCATCCTAGAAATCTGGGATACCGCCGACAACCGCCGACAACCAGAATCGGTACGGACGATCCCGTCGGCGCACGGGCGCCGGGTGGGTGGAGCCAGCCCTGGAGCCGTCCATGACCCTCTCGTTCGAGTCCCCCGTCCCTCAGCGGGAGCCCGCGGAGCACCGGGCCCTCGTGGGCGAGCTGTTCGGGCGAGAACGTGAGACGGCCGAGCTGCTGCGGCTGCTCGCCGACCCCGCCGTCCCCGGCGTGCTGCTGCACGGCCTACCGGGCAGCGGCAAGAGCCGGCTGGCGTCCGCGGTCGCCGAGCGGTACCGGGCGGCGGGCGCCGTGGCCGGAACTTCCCTCCAGGCTCCGCTGCTGACGGCCGATCAGGTCGAACCGGACGAGTACCGGACGCTGCTGGCCCGATGTCGCGCGAGTGGGGCGAAGCTGCTCGCGACCGGTCGGCTGACGTCCGCGGGCGCCGACGTGGCCTTCCAGGTGGACCCGTTGGCCGTTCCGGTGGACTGGTCACCGATCGGCCTGGACGCCTTCTGCCGCATCCCCTCGGTGCAGCTCTTCACGGCCGCCCGACGTACCTGGAGCCCGGGCTTCACGGTGACCTCCCGATGTCAGCAGGCCGTAGGCCGGATCTGCGTGGAACTCCGGGGCCTGCCGGGCGCGTTGGTGCTCGCGGCTCGGGTGGCGGCACTGGAGGGCACCGGCACCGTCCTGGCCGCACTCGGCGGGGCGGGGGAAGCAGGCCCCACAGGAAGCGACCCCGCGGGACACAACCCCGCGGGAATCGACCCCGCAGGAGGCAGGCTTCCGGGAGGCGGACTTCCGGGCGGCGGGGCGGAGGCGGAACCGGGCCGCCCGCCGGCCTCCTGCGCCGGGCCGCGCGTCCCACCGGCGGACGGGTCGCCGGGAGGAGCGACGAGGCGACCACCGGGGCGGGGCGGCCCGCTCGGCGCCGACGAGGCGCGGCTGATGGCCTGCGCGCCCCTGTTCGTCGGCGGGTTCGGGCCCGAGGCGCTCCGGGCGGTGTCCGGGATCTCGCCGAGCGCCTTCCCGGCGACGCTCGAAGCCCTCCTCGCCCGCCAGTCGCTGACCCTCGAGGAGCGGCCGTCCGGCCGACTGGACGGCGCCGCCGAAACGCGACTTCACGTGCCGTTCGACGGCCTGCTCAGGGCCCGGCCCGTCGGCGGCACATCGGCGGCCCCCACCCTCCGCCATGCGCGCTACTACGCCAGGCTCGCGGCCCGGGCCGGCGGTCGGCTGGTCACCGGTGACCAGCGCACGGCCCTGCTCGCCCTGCGCGTGGAGGAGGCCAACCTCCGACGGGCGGCCAACACCCTCACCGGTCACGGGCTCACCGTCGAGGCCCTCGACCTGATGGAGCGGCTGCTCACGTGCGCCCGCGTCGCCGGCCGCGGCCCGGCCTGGACCGACCGGGACGCCACGCTGCTCGCCTCCACCGATGACACCGGCGGGCGGACCCTCCTACGGCTCACGCTCATGCGCGCCGATGCCCGACTGCTCGACGGCGAACACGAGGCGGCGGCTTCCCTCCTGGACGAGGCCGAGGCGGCCTCAGCCGGGTCGGAGCGATGTCGGACCGCGCCCGATGCCGATTCCACGGCGGCCCGGTTCCTGCGACTGCGCGCCCTGACCGGGTTCGACCGTGACCCTGCCCGGGCACTCACCGCGCTCACCCGGGCAGCGGAGCTCCTCCGCGCGGCCGACGACGAACCGGCGGCCCTGCGCGTCGAGCTGGAGGCCGCCCTGGCCGGGCTTCGGCTCGGCCGGACCGCTCACGCCGGCGCGCTGGCAACCCGGGTGCTGACGGCGGCGCGGCGCCGGGGGGACGCGCTGCTGACCGGTACGGCCCTGCTCCACCTGGGCCTGCTCGCCGCCGCCTGCGATCCCCCGGCGGCCCGCGCCCACTACGCCGAGGGGCTGACCCGGCTGCGCCCGCTCGGCGCCGTCGCCACGCTCGGCGCGCTGATCGGCCTGGTCGCGAGTCCGCTGCGCCCCGCACCGGCACGGGCCACCGACGCCGCCCGGCTGCTGGGCAGCTTCCATCCCGGGCGCGCCGGCATTCCCGGCGACCCGGCGGATCCCGACCTGGCCACCGCCCGGCTGCTCCCCGGCATCCGCCGCCGGCTCACCGAGGAGGAATTCACCCACGCACTGGCGACCGGCGCGGCCACCGCACTCCTGGACCTCCTCTGCTCCCTCGGCGAGCCGGACTCCACCGGGACGCCATCGAGGAGGAAGCTGACGGACCGCCAGTTCGAGGTCTCGCTCCTGGTGGCCGACGGACTGAGCAACCACCAGATCGCCCGTCGCCTGGGCATCTCGGAGTGGACCGTGGTCAACCACCTCCGCGAGGCGATGCGGCGGTTGCAGTGCTCCTCGCGGGTCGGCGTCGCCGGCTGGGTGCACCAACTCGGCTTCCAGGTCGACCGGTCCGCGTACCGCCCGGCCGTCACATCCGCGACCACCCGGGGCGTCTAACGAAGCGCCGCGAGGGTCGCCACCCGGTCGAAGCGGCCGTCGATGGCCCCGTCCCCGTGGTGCACGACGAGCAGGGCGCGCCCCTCGGTCCGTTCCCGGAGCACCCGGAACACCAGCTCCCTGCCGCCGTCGTCGAGGTTCGCGAACGGCTCGTCGGCCAGGTACACGTCCGCGTCCTCGTGCAGGAGCACGGCGACCCCGACCCGCTGGCGCTGGCCGGACGACAGGTCCGAGGGCAGTTGGTCGGCCAGGCCGTCCAGGTCCATCGCGGCGCGCAGCCGCTCGTCCGCGACCAGTTCGCGTACCGGCAGCGGGGGCAGGTGCACCGGAGCGGTCAGGCTCGCCACCCGGGGCGGCAGGGTGACCGTCCCGGCATCGGGGGCGAGGGTCCCGGCCATGACGTGCAGGAGCGTGGTCTTCCCGCAGCCGTTGGGGCCGCGGAGCAGCACGCGCTCACCGACGCGCAGGTCGAACGCGTCGATCGACACCTCGGCCCCCTCGCCGTACCCGACCCGCACTCCGCGGACCCGCACCAGGGCTCCCTCGTCGTGGTACGGGGCCTGCCCTGATTCCCGCAGGGACTCGATCCGCTGGAGGACCGCGCCGCTCCGTCGGGCCTGCGGAATCATGTTGACGAGCTCGAAGATTCCGGTCACCGCCCGCCACAGCGAGTTCACGAAGGCGAGGAAGCTTCCGAACGTCATCCGACCGGCGAGGACGAAGAAGGCTCCGATGATCATCGAGGCGGTGTCCGACAGGTTCATCACCAGGTCGCTGAGGGTTCGCTGCCGCTGCGACAGCCGGAAGTTGACGAAGGTGGTGTCGAGGAAGCCGCGCAACGCGTCCCGGTTCACCGCGCGGGTGCCCGGCCGCAGTGACGGCAGACCGCGCAGGGCGGGGAAGGACTCCAGCGTGCGGGTCAGCGTGTTGATGTACCGCGCTTCCGCCTCGCGCTCGGGGCCGGTGTTCTTCTCGATCCGGTCGCCGAGCCGGTTGCTCACGAGCACCAGCGGCGGCACGATCACCAGCAGGATGAGGCTGGCCTGCCAGGACAGGTAGAACAGCACGCCGAGGAAGGCGACCGACGCGACCGACTGCCGCGCGATGCGCAGGGAGACGTCGATGGCCGGCAGGACGCCCTGGGCGACGTCGTTGTGGATGCGGCTGACGTACGAGGCGTTCCCCGCCTTCGCCACCTCCCGGCCGTCCAGGCCGAGCGTGCGGCTCAGCAGCTCCGTCTCCAGCACCAGCGTGAACGCGTTCTCGAGGCGCTTGCGCCGGCAGGCGACGGCGTAGCCCGTGATGTTGAGGGTGAGTCCGAGCAGGAGGTACCCGAGGCCGAGGAGGAGGAACCTGCGGAAGTCGGCGGTCAGGATCGCCTGGTCGAACAGGGCCTTGAGCAGCAGGGGGTGCAGCAGGGCCTCGAGCCCGCCCGTGGCGGCCTCGGCGACGAGGACCACCACGAACGGGGCCCGGTGGCCCCGCAGCGTACGCCACAGCCGGTTGGTCACCGCGCCGCCTCGTCCAGCAGGAAGTCGGCGGTGCCTCCGGTGTTCACGCGGTGGAGCACCCGCAGCAGCCCCGCCGACCCGGTCAGGTAGTCGCAGGAGCAGCGCAGCAGCCCCTCGCCGGGAAGACCCAGCAGGGTCCGGCCGTCCTGGCGCGGCAGGCCGAAGCGCTCGGCGGGCTCGAACAGGAACACCCTCCGGACGGTGTCGAGCTGCGTCAGCGCCCTGTCGCGGTAGGAGCGGTCCCCGGTGAACTCGGCCGCGTCGAGCAGCGCGTCGGCGATCCCGGTCATGCCGAAGCCGTACCCGGGCAGCACCGAGTAGCGGACGTCCAGCCCGCGCAGGACGGTGCGCGCCGCGTCCAGGTCCCCGTAGCGCAGCAGCACCTGCGCCACGCCGGCGGACCCCACCTCGATGTACGGCTCCATGGTCCCTTCGTGCTCGAACATGACCGGACCCCCGTCGTTCAGGGGCTTGGCGTGGGCCATCTCCCAGGAAAGCGCCTGCCGTCCGAGCCGCAGGTGGTGATCCTCTCCCGTGACCTGGTGCATGCGCAGCAGGAACACGGCGACGCCGGCCTGTCCGAATCCGAGGCCGGTCAGCGGCCCCTCGGTGGCGAACTCGTTCACCCAGTGGGCTCGCCCGCCGTCGTGCCGCACCGTGTCGTGCAGGACCTGCGCGCAGTCCCGTGCCGCCGCGAGATCGCGCGGGTCGCGGCCCTGCAGGAAGAAGCGCAGGTTCGTCATCCCGACGCCGGCGAGGCCGTAGTAGAAGGTGTAGTCGCCCTTCTCCAGCGCGCGCCGGTTGGCCCGGGCCAGCAGGTGCCTGGCCTCGGTCCCGAACCCGAGCGAGTCGGCCGCCCAGGCGATGCCGGCCAGGCCGTTCATGAGGCCGTCCGGGTACTCCGCGCTGTCGATGCCGGCCAGTTCGCCGCCCAGCCAGTCGCGCCATTCGGGCCGGATCGCGATGCCGGATGACTGCAGCGCCCACAGGACGCCGCTCGCCCCGAAGCCGAGGCTCAGCGGGTTGGTGACGTGCGCGAAGGGGTCCACGGGGAAGAGCGTGTCCCGGCCGGTGTCGGCGACGGCCTCGACGAACGCGGCCACTCCGTCCTCCGCCTCCACCAATCCGAGCCGTTCCTCGACGACCGGCCGCGCCGGGAGGGCCTCGACCTGGTCGAGCAGCTCCGCCTCGTCCTCCAGGGCGTCCAGCACGTCAGTGAGGCCGATCCGGTCCCCGGCCAGGTCGGTGATCAACCGGTGGACGCGCTCCGGCCAGCCCAGGCCCTCGGTGATGTGGATCCGGTACAGGTCGAGGACGTCCTCGCGCAGGTAGGACATCGCCGCGATCGGGAAGACAAAGTACGCCATGGTGGACGCCAGGGCGTACCGGTCGCCCTCCGGCCCGAATTCCCTGAAACCGTCGCGCGAGAGGCTGAACCCCGGTGTGTAGAGCTCGACGGGCTGCTCCAACTCCGTTTCGCCGCTCCCGCCGCGGCTGTCGGTCCCGGCCAGCCGGCAGGCCTCCAGGTCGACGATGGTCACCTCGTGGGTGTCCGGGTCGACGAGCAGGTTGGAGGCGGTGAAGTCGGCGAGGATCACCCCGCGGTCGTGCGCGGCCTGGATCGCGCGGGCCAGCCCGCGGAAGACGGCGAGGAAGATCCGCAGGTACTCCCGCGACTGCTCGATGTCGAACCCCGGCCGCGCGAGCGGGTTGCGTTCGAGCAGCACCGAGCGGAGGTCGGAGGCGTCGACGAACTCCTCGGCGATGAAGTGGTGCTCCCAGTGGCGGAACTTCGCGATCGGGGCCGGGTACGAGCCGGTGTCCGCCAGCCGGTTCAGGAACATCCACTCGCGGTCGAGGATGTCCACGGCGTCGTGGTTCCGACGGGGGTTGATGTTGGTGTGCGGACGGGCCTCCTTGAGCAGCACCGGCCGGTCGTCGTGCGCCGTGTCCTCGGCCGTGTACACGCCGCCGCTGTTGGAGAACTGGATCGCCCCGGTCACCCGGAACCGGCCCCCGACCAGGCCGTCGTCCTCGTCCTCGTCCTCGGGCTTCCAGTCGTCGAAGGGCCAGGGCACCCAGTCGGGCCGGGCGTTCCCCACGCTCCGGTCGTCGGGGACGGGACCGTCCGGTCCGAGGATCCGCGGGTGCCGCCGGCCGAGGACGTCGACGGTGTGGGTGTCGAGGAACTGGCCGTAGCGGAAGTACAGCGCCCTGCTGTCCCGGTAGCGCAGGTCCGACAGGACGTAGGCGCCCTCGTAGCCCTCCAGGAGTCCGGCCAGGTCGGCCAGGACCTTCCTGAACTCGTCGTCGCCGCGCGGGTAGACGGTGACGAGCTTGCCGCCGCTCCCCCGCGACATGGCCTTGGAGTTGAGCATCTCGAAGACGTTGATGTCGAGGGCTATCTTGAAATCGGTCCCGCGTTCCGTCAGGTATCCGACCACCGAGGCGGCGATCTCGCGCACGTGACGGCAGCTCGCCGACACGTGGATCTTCCAGCCCTGTGCCGGCAGGTCCGGACTGGGCCGATGGCTCCACCAGATGCCGCTGCGGACGAACCGCGCCCGCAGCGGCTCGTCGAGCCCGGCGAGGAAGTGATCCGCGCTCGGTTCGTACGAGACGTCGAGCGGGTCGAAGAACAGCGTGTCGTTCCACGCGAAGAGGAAGCGGTAGACCCATCGTTCGTTGCGCATGTCAGCCTCTGTGATCGTCCGCGGGCAGCCGGTGGGAGCGGCGGGGTCCGTGCGGGGGCGCGGCGCACCCCCGCACGGACCCGTCGGGCTACGACTCGCCGGGCTTCGGCGGGGGGGTGCAGCAGCGGCCGCTGCTGCTCGTCAGGCTGACGATGGCCACGGCGCTCAACTTGACGCGGGCCTCCATGTTCTGGAGCTTGAGGACACTCATCAGGGTCGTCTCCTGGGAGATCACGTGCGCGGGACGCGCAACAAGGGTGGGATGCGCACCGGCCGGCGGCCGGCGCGCGCCCGGACCGTGATGCCTCCGCGGCCCGGGTGATGGAGAGTCTCGTCGCGGCGCCCCGGGTGCCGGTAGGGGCTGATAGTTGTCATGGCCTTCCGACCGGTTCGGCCGCAGACTGAAGAGTTGTCGTCCTTCCGGGCGTGATCACCGCTTCCTCCCACCGGGAAGGCGCGGGCCGCCACCCCTCGGCCACGGCTTCGAGCGGGCTGAGGGCCGCCGCCCGGCGCACGGGAACGACGCCCCGGGCGACCGCGACACGCTGCTGCTGCCCGCCGGACGGCCGGCCCGTCCGGCGTCACAAGGGGTGCCGGACGGGCCGGTTCAGCGCAGCACCTCCAGCTCCGGCCAGTCGTCGCCGGGCCGGTCGAGGAAGTCGGTGGGGCGCCCCGTCAGGTACCGCGCGAAGAAGGCGGCGACGGCGGTGCGCTGGGCGGCCAGGGAGCGCAGGGGGTCGACAGTGCCGATGAGTCCGGCCGCGTCGGGGACGGGGAGGCGGCGGACGAGCTGGGGCAGGAGGACCTGGAGGTCGCTGTACGAGCCGTGGGCGGCGCCCCGCAGCCGCAGGGCGTGCCGGGGGCCGGTGGACGCCGCCCAGCAGGAAGCCCAGCTCGGTTCGGTGCGCAGGGTCTTCGTGCCGGAGGCCATCAGCAGGAAGGGCTTGGCGAGGCCGCTGTCGGCGGCGGGTCCGAGGAGGGCGCCGTCGAGGTCGGCCGCCGCGCGGACGCGGGGCTCGTCGTGGGCGAGCCCGGCGGCGACGGAGCCGCCGAGGGACTGCCCGAGCACGCCGGTCCTGGCCGGGTCGGCGGCTTCGGCGAGCCCGTCCGGGAGTGGGCCGATGCCGCTGTCGGGGCGGTCCCCGCGGGCGAGCCGGTCGAGGGCGTCGAGGACGAAGCGGGCGTCGGCGAGGCGGGCCCGGGAGTGCCCGGCGAGGAGGACGGCGATGACCTCCGGGGTGAGGTCGTCGGGGAGCGGGAGGGCGCGTTCGACCCGGCCGCCGGGGAATTCGACCTGTTCGGCCTCGTACGTGGAGTCGAGGGCGACGACGAGGTGGCCGCGGCTCGCCAGCTCCTCGACCAGGGTGGTGCCGAGGGCACGCGAGCCGCCGTCGCCGGAGGAGAACAGCACCACGGGCAGCCGGCCGGCGCGGCGGGCGACGGGCGCGCCGGTGCGGGCGTGGGTCCTGATCCCCCGCCAGTCGGCGGCGCCGGCGGGGACACCGAGGGCCGGTGCGGAGTGCGCGTCCCAGTCGGCCGCCGCGGCCGGGGGCAGCCAGGGGGCCGTCGGGTGCCCGGCGCCGGGTTCCGCCGGGTACCAGAGGCCGGCCATGAGCTCCCGGTAGGGCTTGGCGGGGAGGAGGGGGTCGGGGCGGCTGTCGTCGACCAGGTGCAGCGCGACGGTGCCTACGGGCCAGGGCCCGGTGGGCGCGGGCAGGCGCAGCGGGACGGGGGTGCCGGGGGCGTGCGCGGGGCCGTGTCCCCCGGCCGCGCCGGCGGGGCGGCGTCCCGGGACGGGGGCGGCGGCCGCGGTGGCGAGCGCGGCGGCGCCGAGCGTGCCAAGCAGGGCGCGGCGGGTCGGGGGCATGGGCGGGCTCCTCGGGCAGTGCGGGTACGGGGTCGCCACCAGGATTCCGCCGCCGGGGGTGCGGGGCGCCCTGCCGGGGGACGATCCCGGCGGTGGACGCGGGTCGCCCCAGGGCTCCTCCGCTCCTCCGCGCGGAGGAGCCCCCGGTGTTCCGGGGTCTCCCCCGGTCTCCCCCGGTGGGCGGACGCTGCGGCGGGCGCGGGGGCCCTACCGTGGTGCTCCGGCGAGGACGCCGGACGACGCGGAGGCGAGGACGGACACGATGGCCGAGACCGGCGCAGTACGGACGGGCCCGCCGGGCGCCCTCGCCCGGCTGCCGGGGCGGGTGCCGCCCCTGGTGGCGGACGCCGCGCTCGCGGCGGCCCTGTTCCTGGTGACGCTCGGCCCGGGGCGGGTGGCGGATGGTACGGGCTTCGCGCTGCAGACCGCTCTGGTGCTGCCGCTGGTGTGGCGGCGGCGGGCGCCCCGGGCCGTGTTCGGGGTGATCGCCGCCGCGGCGCTCGCGCAGTGGCTGCTGGGTGTTCAGCTGCCGGCCGACGCGGCGTTGCTGGTCGCCCTCGGGACGGTGGCCGCGCGGGCGCCGCACCGGTCGGCGTGGGCGGCGGCGCTGGTCGCGGTGGCCGGGACGGTGCCGGCGGCGGCGCGCTGGGCACCCGAGGGCCGGTTCCTCGCCTCGGCCGCCGCGATGACGGCGGCGGTTGCCGCGAGCGCGCTGATCGGGGCCAACGCCCGGATCCGGCGGGCCGCGCGGGCGGAGCGGCTGGCGCGGCTGGAGCGGGACCGCGACGAGCGGGAGCGTCGGGCGGTGGAGGAGGAACGCGCCCGGATCGCAAGGGAGTTGCACGACAGCGTGACACACGGCCTGTCGGTGGTGGTGGCGCTGGCGGACGCGCTCGGGCACGCGCGGCCGGCCGACGCCTCCGCCGTGACGGCCCGGATCGCGGAGACCGGACGGCAGGCGCTGACCGACATGCGGCGGGCGCTGGGCCTGCTCCAGGACGCCGGTCCCGACGCCGGTCCCGACGCGGGGCCCGGGGACGAGCGGCGGTCGCCACCAGGGATCGAGCAGCTCGGGGCGCTGTGCGAACGGACGGAGGCGGCAGGCCTCGTGACCCGGCTGCGGGTGGACGGCGAGGCCGCCCGGGTGCCGGCCGCGGCGCAGCTGACGGTGCACCGGCTCGTCCAGGAGTCGCTGGCCAACGCGCTGCGCCACGCGCCGGAGGGGGCGCGCGCCGAGGTGCGGGTGTCCTGCGCGCCGGGGGCGGTCACGGTCGAGGTGACCGACGACGGGCGGGCCGGAGGGACGGGGCGACCGGGATCCGCCGGGTCCGGGCGGGGTCTCGCGGGGATGCGGGAGCGCGCCGCGGCCTTCGGCGGGGTGTTGGAGGCGGGCCCGCGGCCGGGCGGCGGCTGGCGGGTCTTCGTACGGCTGGATCCCGGGGGCGCGCCGTGAGCGTGCGGGTGCTGCTGGTGGACGACGAGGAGCTGCTGCGGCTGGCGTTCGGCATGATCCTGCGCGCCGAGCCGGACATGGAGCCGGTCGGGGAGGCGGCCGACGGGGCGGCGGCGGTGGAACTGGCGCGGCGGCTGCGGCCGGACGTGGTGCTGATGGACGTGCGGATGCCGGGCACCGACGGCATCGCGGCGACCCGGCAGCTGCTGCGCGAGCTGCCCGGGACGCGGGTGCTGGTGCTGACGACCTTCGACCTGGACGCGTACGCCTTCGACGCGCTGCGGGCCGGGGCATCCGGCTTCCTGCTGAAGAACAGCCGGCCGGAGGAGCTGCTGCGGGCGATCCGCGACGTGGCCCGGGGGGACGCCGTGGTCTCCCCCCGGGTGACCCGGCGGCTGCTGGACCGCTTCGCGCACCGGCTCCCCGCCGGCGGCGACGGTGGCGGGGGCACCGCGGAGCGGCTGCGCGTGCTGACCGCGCGCGAGCGGGAGGTCCTGCTGGGCGCCGCCCGCGGCCTGACCAACACGGAACTCGCCGCCGCCCTCGGTCTCGCGGAACCCACGGTGAAGAAGCATCTCGGCCGGGTCATGGCCAAGCTGGATCTGCGGGACCGGGTACAGGCGGTGATCTTCGCGTACGCGTGCGGGCTGGTCGAACCGGGGTAGGCGCGTCCGGGCGCCGCCCGGGCTGACTCCTTCTTCCCGTAAGGTTTTTGACGACACATCAGGCTTGCGAAATGGTCGCCCGTCGGTGAAGCCGTCGGCGAGGAGTCCGGCCCACCCGTCCACGAGCCGGCCGCGTCGCGACGGCCGCAGGGAAAGGAACGCACGCACCGTGACCCAGAACCTGTTCCGGCGGTCCTGGTCGGCCGCCCTCGTCGCCACGGCCATGGCCTGCGCCTGCGCCTTCGCCGTGCCGGCGCAGGACGCGGCGGGCCGCTCCGCCGCCGATGGCGCGGCTCCCGTCCCACGGGATCCGGCCCACACCGACGTCGTGTTCATCGGGGCCCACCCGGACGACGAGTTCCAGTCGCTGGCCACCTTCGCCCAGTGGCGGGAGCGCGACGGGCGGCGCACCGGGCTGGTGACCGTCACGCGGGGCGAGGGCGGCGGGAACGCCGTCGGGCCGGAGGAGGGCGCCCGGCTCGGCCTGATCCGTGAGACGGAGGAACGGGAGGCCGTCGGCCTCGCCGGGATCGACAACGTCTTCTACCTCGACAAACCGGACTTCTGGTACACCCTCTCCGCGCCCCTGACCTCCTCCGTCTGGAACCGGGCACCGGGACCGCCCACCGACACGCTCGAGCGGATCGTCCGGCTGCTCCGCGCGACCACCCCGGCCACCGTGGTGACGATGGACCCGCGTCCCTTCGACCAGCACGGCGGGCACCAGGAGGCCGCCCGCCTGGCCGTCGAGGCGTTCCGGCTGGCCGGCGACCCGAGGGCGTTCCCCGGGCAGATCACCGATGAGGGGTACAGGCCGTGGCGGCCCTCCCGGTTGCTGGCCCAGAACTGGGGGTTCGACGGGCCCGTCGGTCCGTCCTGCGCCACCGCCCGGCTGACGGATCCCCACACGGGGCTGCCCGTGGAGGGCGTGTGGACCGGCGCGCGCTCCCGCTCCTCGGGCAAGACCTTCGCGCAGGTGGAGCGCGACGCCGCCCGCAGGTACGTGACCCAGGGTCTCGGCTCGCTGCCCGCCACTGTCGACACCCCGCCCGGACGGCTGCCGTGCGAGTGGTTCACCGTCCTCGCCCGCGCCGGCGCACCGCTCCCCGCCACCGTCCGGGAACAGTCGGGACTGAAGCCGCTGTACGCCGAGTTCCGCGACTGGACCCGGCGGGTGGGGATGCCCTGGCTGGCGAACGGCGCCCAGCCCGACTACCCCGCCGCTCCCGCGACCGAGGTCCCGGCACTCGACCGTCCGCCCGTCGTCGACGGCACCGCGGGCCCCGGCGAGTATCCCGGGCCCGAACTCCCGCTGCGGCACTGGGCCGGCCCGGACTGCGCCCCCGGCGACTGCTCCGCGACCGCCCGGCTCTCCCGTCACGGGGACGGCCTCTACGTGTTCGTCCAGGTCGACGACGACCTGATGGGCAGCGCCCTGGACGCCCGGAACGACTGCAAGCGGCACTGGCGCACCGACGCCGTCGAGATCGGCATCGATCCGCGCGGCGACTCCGACGACACCTCGACCACGTTCAAGACCGGCGTCCTGCCGTTCACCGCGAACGGCGGTGGCCCCTGCGCGGAGCGCGACGGCGACAACCACCAGGGCCCGGCGGACGTCACCTCCCCCGGGCTGGCCGTCGCCTCCCGGGTCACCGCGCCCTACCGCGGCTACACCGTCGAGGTGCGGATCCCGCTGTCGGGCCTTCCGGCCGTCGTCGACCCCGAGCGGATGACCGCGAACGTCCTCGTCTACGACTCCGACACCACGGACAAGGTCGGCAAGAGCCGTCTGGCCTGGTCCCCGTTCGGCAGCGCCCAGGCCGACCCGTACGTGTGGGGCACCGTCCGCCTGCCCGGCTACACCCCGCCCCCGGACGGGCCGGCCTCCCCTCCGCGGATCCCGACGGAGGCGGCCCGGAGCCAGGACTCGCCCGCCTCGGTCGCCCAGTCCGAGCGCCTCGGCGTCCCGCTCGCCGCGGGGCCGCGTCTTCCCGACCGACCCGCCGCCGGCGGGCGGGCCGCGTGGCGCGAGGAGCGGTGACGCGCGGCCCGGGAGCGGCGAAGGGCCGGTGACGAGAGGGGGCGCGTCCTGGGAGTCCGGCACCGCCTGCCCGGAGCCCGGTGCGCACACGCCGCCGCGGCCGGGAACCGGAGTGGGGTCCTCGCCTCACGGGCGGAGCGGCGCCGGGCCCCGCGGCACGTGGGTGCCGGCCGCCGGGCCGGGCCGTGCGGGTGGGGTCAGGCCTCCTCCGGGGCGGCCTCCCAGGCGCCGTAGCCGCCGATGAGGTCGTAGGTGTGCGGGTGGCCGTGGTGGCGCAGGAGGCTGGCGGCGATGGAGGAGCGGCTGCCGCCGGCACAGTGGAGGACGACGGGGCGGTCGGTGGGCAGTTCGCCGTGGCGGGTGGGGAGTTCGGCGAGCGGGAGGTGGAGGGAGCCGGGGATGGCGCCGTTCTCGCGTTCGCCGGCGCCGCGGACGTCGACGACCAGCGGGGGCCGGGCGCCGGCGAGTTCGGCGCGCAGGGCGTGGACGGTGAGGCGGGCGCCCTGGCGCATCAGCTCGGGGTGGGCGACGAAGACGTCCTCCGGGTCGGCGAGGTGGCCGGCGACCTTGTCGAAGCCGATCCGGGCCAGGCGGGTGACGAGTTCCGGGCCGCGCTCCTCGGGGGCGATGACCAGCAGGTCGCGGTCGGGCTCGAGGACGGTGCCGGACTGCTCGGCGAAGCGGCCGTCGGCGGGGACATTGAGCGACTCGGCGAGGTGTCCGGCGGCGAAGGCGGCCGGGTCGCGGCCGTCCACCACCAGGGCGCCCCCGGCCCGCAGGCGCAGGAACTCGGCGCCGGTCAGGGCGCGGACGGCGGCCGGGTCGAAGAGTTCGCGCTCGCGCCGGTTGAGGTCCGCGTCGTAGCCGAAGTAGCCGGGCGCGGTGGGCTGGCCTTCGGTGACCAGGGCCACGAAGGTCGCCTCGTCCATCGGGGCGCAGGCGTAGTTGGTGGCGCGCTCGCGGCCGATGGTGGACTGGCGGTCGGTGGAGAGGTTCTTGCCGCAGGCGGAGCCGGCGCCGTGGGCCGGGAAGACCAGGGTCTCGTCGGGCAGGCCCATCAGCTTGCGGTGCACGCTGTCGTAGAGCATGGTGCCGAGTTCCTCGGCGGTGACGCCGGCGGAGGCGAGCAGGTCGGGGCGGCCGACGTCGCCGATGAACAGGGCGTCGCCGGTGAGCACGCCGTACGGGACGGTGTCGTCGGGCTGCTCGAAGACCAGGATGCTGATCGACTCGGGGGTGTGCCCGGGGGTCTCCATGATCTCCAGGGTGACGTCGCCGAGTTCGATCCGTTCGCCGTCGGCGAGCTTGCGGATGGGGTAGTCGGTCTCCGCCCGCTGCCCGTACCCGATCCAGGCACCGGTGCGGTCCGCCAGCTCGAGGTGGCCCGCCAGGAAGTCGGCGTGGAAGTGGGTGTTGACGACCGCCTCGACGGTGAACCCGCGGGCCGCGGCGTCGGCGACGTACTCGTCCACGTCACGGCGCGGGTCGACGACGACGGCACGGCCGGTGCGCTCGTCGGCGATCAGGTACGAGGCCTGGGAGAGGCAGTCGAGGTAGAACTGGGCGAAGTACACGGGGAACCCTCCTGGGCGACGTCGGGCGCCACAGCGCCATCGTGATACCCCCCTCGGTATATTTACGAGCATACGGCCACGGAGGCCGATACGGGCGGGGGTATGCCGAACGATTTCGATAATACCCCCCGGGGTACTATGGTGGAGATCGAGGGGGACAGCCGCCGCCACCGCACCGGGCACCGAACCGGGACGGGCGGGGCCGAGAACGCGCCGGTCAGGCCGCCGTTCCGGGCCATCGAGCCCGTACGAGCGCCCGCGCCGCCCCCGATCCGCCGGACACCACCGTCCGGTCCGCACCACTGGAGACACCACATGCCTTTGCCGCCGCACGCCCACGGGCCCCACGGCCCCGGCGCCCCCGGGCGGACCACCCCCGCCGAGGCCCAGGAGCTCGCCCGCACCGGCGCCGCCGTCCTGCTCGACGTCCGGGAGGCCGCCGAGTTCACCGCCGGGCACGCCCCCGGCGCACTGCACCAGCCGCTGATCGCCCTGGTCGCCGGCGTCCCGCTGCCGGACGGGGCCACCGGGCGCACCGTGCTGGCCATCTGCCGCTCCGGCCACCGCTCCCAGCGAGCGGCGGAACTGCTGGCGCAGCGCGGCGTCGAGGCGCTGAACGTGATCGGCGGCATGAACGCCTGGGCGCTGGCCGGGCTTCCGGTCGCCGCGCCCGGCGGTGGCACCGGGCACGTCATATGACCACCCTGCTCCTGGCGCTCGCCGCCGGCGCGGTGGTCGGCCTGGCCCTCGGCGGACTGGGCGGCGGTGGCAGCATGCTCGCCGTCCCCGCGCTGGTCTACCTGCTGGGCTTCACTCCGGCGCTGGCCACCACCGCCAGCCTGGTGATCGTCGCCGCGACCTCGCTGACCGGGCTGCTCGCCCACGCCCGGGCGGGCCGGGTCCGCTGGCGCACCGGCGCGCTGTTCGCCGCCGCCGGACTACCCGCCGCGATGGCCGCCGGGGCGCTGTCGGCGCACGTACCGGGCGCGCTGCTCACCGGCGCCTTCGCGGTGCTGGCGGCGCTCGCGGCCTGGCGGATGCTGATGCCGCCCAAGCCGCAGGCGCAGGAACGTTCCGCCACAGGACCGGGCCGCTCCACGGCGGCCGGCGCCGGGCTCGGCGCCGTCACCGGCCTGCTCGGCGTGGGCGGCGGCTTCCTCGCCGTCCCCGCCCTCGTCTCGGTGCTCGCCTTCACCATGGCCGAGGCCGTCGGCACCAGCCTGCTGGTCATCACCGCCAACTCGCTGGCCGCCCTGCTGCCCCGCCTCGGCGCGACCGGCGCCATCGACTGGGCCGTGGCCGCGCCCTTCACCGGGGCCGCGATCCTCGGCGCCTGGGACGGCAAGCGGCTGGCCGACAAGCTCAGCGGCAGCACCCTCCGGAAGGCCTTCGCCATCGCCCTGCTCGCCGTCGCCGCCCTGATGCTCGTCACCACGCTGAGCTGACCGCCGCACCGAGCCGCGCGCCCCGCGCAGCCGCCGCCCACCACGCCGATCACCACGCCCGGCCGGCACGCCGAGCCGATCGCGAAGCACCCCCGACTCCCCTCCCCCACTGATCGCCCCACCCGAGAGGACCCGTACCCCATGACCACGCCGCTGACCGTCGAGCAGCTCCAGCCCCGCCTCGGGCAGCTCACCCTCATCGACGTCCGCTCCCCCGGCGAGTACGCCGCCGGGCACATCCCCGGCGCGCTGAACGTCCCGCTCGACCAGCTCGACCGCGCCCTGCCCGCACTGCGCCAGACCGCCGGACAGGGCGAGATCGCCGTGGTCTGCGCCGCCGGGCCGCGCGCCGCCAACGCCTGCGGCCGGCTGGCCGAGGCCGGCATCCCGACCCTCACCCTGACCGGCGGCACCAACGCCTGGGCCGGCGCCGGACGGCCGCTGGAGCAGGTGGCCGGCGCCCGCCGGGTGTGGGCGCTGGACCGCCAGGTCCGCCTGGTGGCCGGTTCGCTGGTGCTGGCCGGCGTGCTGGTCGACCTCGCGCTGCCGGGCGCCCGCTGGCTCTCCGCCGCCGTCGGCGGCGGGCTGGCCTTCTCCGCGCTGTCCAACACCTGCGCGATGGGCTCGATGCTCTCCAAGCTCCCGTACAACCGGCCCCGCCCGGGCGCCCCGAGCCTGGACGACACGCTGGCGGCCCTGCGGCGCTGAGCCCGGCGCCCCCGGCCGAGCCGGCACCTCGTCCGTGAAGGCCCCCGCCCACCCCCGTCGGGCGGGGGCCTTCACCGCTTCTCCCGGCCGCCTCCCGGAACCCTCCCGGAAGCCGTCACCGCACGACCCGTTGACGAGCCCGGGTTTCACCATGTGAAATGTCACCCATCACATGCGACTCACCATAGCCTGCCACAGCCGCATTTGAACGTTCAAACCCCGCCCGACATCCCCCAGCCCCACCCACCGACCGGAGGTAGCTCCGCCATGCCGCCCCGCCCCCGCGCCTTACCCGCCGGTCTCGCCCTCCTGGCCGTCCTCACCACCCACGCGGTCCTCGCCGGCCAGGCCCTCGCCGCCGCCCCGGCCCCGGCCCCGGCCACCGCCGGAACGGCGCTCGTCGACGGCGGCGCCTACCGGCTCGGCTCCGCCCTGGACGGCTCCTGCCTCGGCCCGCGGTACGCCGAGCCCGCCGCCGGCACCCCGGTGGTCGGCGCGGCCTGCGGGCGGCTGCTCAGCCAGCGCTGGCAGCTGCGCCGCAGCGGCACCGACTACCTGCTGGTCAACGCGGCCAGCGGCCGCTGCCTCACCCTCGACGGCCCCGGCCGGCGCCCGGCCACCGCCGACTGCGGCAGCGACCCCGCCGCCGAGCGCTTCACCGTCTCCCGCGCGCCGCAGGGCACCTACACGCTCACCACCCGCGCCACCGGCGGCTGTCTGACCGCCGACCCGGCCCCGGCGGACCGCCACTGCGACCGCCGCCCCGCCCACCGCTGGACGCTCACCCGCACCGAACCGCTGGTGCTCGCCGACCCCGGCTTCGAGCAGGGCAACGGCGCCGGCGGCTGGACCTTCACCGCCCACACCGGGACCGCCGGCAACAACCCGCACGGCGGCGCCCGCCTCGCCTACCTCGACGCCGGCCCCGGGTACGCGGTGAGCCAGCAGGTGACCGCCGTCACCGCGGGCTCCTACGACCTGTCCGCCTGGATCGCGACCGGCGGCGCCGGCGGCAGCCTCTCGGTGAGCGTCAACGGCGCCCGGGTCCGCTCCCTCCCGCTGCCCGAGCAGTCCACCTACGCGAAGTACACCCTGCCCCGGATCGCGGTCGCCCCCGGCGACCGGCTGACCCTCACCATCGGGTCCTCCCCGACCGGCTGGGTCAACGTGGACGACGCCGCCGTCGCGCCGTCCGCCCCCAACGACCCGGTCGCCGACTCCTCCGACCCCGAGCTCGTCGCGCTCTTCGACTGGGCCAAGACCAAGGCCAACAGCTGGGTGCAGCAGGCCGGTTCCACCGGCGTGCTGGACCAGGACGAGAACCACCCCGGCGGCACCGGCACCACCACCTACGACGCCACCTACTGGGCCGGCTACCCGTTCCGCTCCGGCTTCTACAGCCGTGACTTCGCCCACCAGCTGGTCGGCGCCCACCTGCTCGGCCTGGACGCCGAGAACAAGACCATGCTGCGCGGCTTCGCCGCCTCCGCCACCGAGGTCAACAAGCTCTACCCGGTCTGGGCGCTCGACTTCGACGCCCGCAACCCGCTGGCCATCGACTACCGCGGCCCCGACCGCTTCGTCCGCGAGCTGCCCGCGCCGTTCGAGCTCGTCCAGCAGGCCGGCGAGGCCTACCGCTGGACCGGCGACCGCGACTACGCCGAGGACCCGGGCCTGGGCCGGTACGTCCGCAACACCCTCGGCCCGTTCATCACCGCCCGCCCCGGCCCGGTCGACAACGGCGGGGTGCCGATCCCCCAGGCCACCAGCCGCTCCATCTTCGCCGGCACCGCCAGCTACGCCGAGAACGCCACCCGCACCTACGCCGAGGCCGGGGACGCGGTCGGCTCCCAGTACCAGGCCTACCTCGCCGCCGCCGTACTGGCCGACGCCCGGGGCGACGCCGCCTCCGCCGCCGACTACCGGACGGCCGCCGACCGACTGCACGCATACGTCAACTCCACCTGGAGCGTCGACGGTTCGCAGCCGGGCGAGATCGTCCACGGCTACGACACCGCCGGCAAGCCGGTCACCGGCTGGGGCTACGAGGCGAGCGTGCTGATGCCGGTCAAGCGGCTGCTCGACCCGGGCCCGCGCCTGGACGGCCAGCTCGCCGCCATCGACGCCGCCGACTCCGGCCCTGAGCGCTCGGCCAACCTGGAGGCCTACACCTACCTGCCGGACGCCTTCTTCGCCGGCCACGACCCCACCACCGCCTGGAAGTGGATGCGGCACGTCTACGAGAGCACCGGCGAGCCGCACACCAGCGGCGCGATGCTGAACGGCGACTACCCCGAGGTGCCGTTCACCCTGCTCTCCCAGACCGTCCAGGGCCTGCTCGGCGTCGCCCCGGACGCCGCCGGCCACGCGCTCGCCACCACCCCGCGGCTGCCCGCCTCGATGGGCTGGCTCCAGGTCGCGGGCATCCCGGTGGGCGGCGGCGCGGTGACCGTCCGGCACGACGGCGCGCGGCGCAGCACCGTCACCAACACCGGTACCGAGCCCATCAGTTGGGAGGCCCGCTTCCCCGGGGCGCACGCCGCCCTCACCGTCGACGGCGAGCCGCGCGAGGCCCGGACCGCGACCGTCGACGGCACGACCCACACCCTCACCACCGTGACCCTGGCGCCCGGCCGCTCCGCGACCGTCGCCGTCACCGACTGACCCCCACACCGCACCACCGCGGCCGGCCGGGCCCCACCCCGGCCGGCCGCACTCCCCTCTCCCACGAGGCTTCCTGACGTGTCGTCACATCCCCCACCACCCCCAGGAGGGCGCACATGCGCCGAACCCGCCGCCGTCTCGCGGCATCCCTGCTCTCCCTCGCCCTCGCCACCGCCGGACTCGGAGCCGCCGGCCTCACCACGGCCGCCCCGGCCGCCGCGCTCGGCAACGGCAACGCCCTGACCCCGCCGATGGGCTGGAACTCCTGGAACTCCCTCGGCACCGAGGTCACCCAGGAGCAGGTCGTCCAGACCATCGACTTCATGGCCGCCAACGGCCTGGTGGCGGCCGGGTACGACACCGTCACCATCGACGACGGCTGGTCGCTCTGGCACCGCGACGGCCAGAGCACCGACCTGGTCCGCAACGCCGACGGCGGCCTGCAGCTGTACGACGCCGCCGGGAACCCGGTCAGCGGCACCGACGGCACCGGCGCCGACCCGACCTCCGGCCACCTGATCCCGCGCCCCGACCACTTCCCGTCGCAGACCGTGGGCGGGCACACCGTCAACGGCATCGCGTACCTGGCCCAGTACGCGCACAGCAAGGGCATGAAGTTCGGTCTGTACGCCACCGACACCTACCTCACCTGCCAGATGCACCCCGGCAGCCTCGGCCACGAGTCCACCGACGCGGCCGACTTCGTCTCCTGGGGCGTCGACTTCGTCAAGTACGACGACTGCCCGTACGGCCCGGCGATCACCGGCCCGGACGGGCACGACTACGGGACGCAGGGCGAGGGCAAGGAGCTGACCCGCTCCGTCTACGCCCGGGTGCAGACCTTCCAGCGCGCCCTGGACGCCGCCTCCGCCGCCCAGGGCCGGCCGAAGGTCACCCTCAGCGTCTCGGCCCAGCCCGTCCACACCGGTCTGCCGTACCTGCTCGCCGCCGACGACCCGGCCCGCACCGACCCGGTGGTCCAGACCGCCGGGACGCCGCCCTTCCACGCCCCCGGGTACGCGCCCACCGGCGTCTGGTGCGGCCAGGTCGCCAACCTGTGCCGGATCGGCGGGGACCGGGACAGCGAACTCGACGGGGTGCTCTGGAACGGGCAGTTGCAGACCGCGCTGCAGTACCCCGGCAACGTCCGCCCGGGCAGCTGGAACGACCTCGACATGATGTTCACCGGCTGGCAGGACGTCTACGGCCTGTGGGGCACCACCGACACGTGCGTCTGCCACAAGCCGTTCACCGACGACGAGTCGAGGACGGAGGCCTCCGTCCTCGCCATGCTCGCCGCGCCGCTGATCTCCGGGGCCGACCTGCGCACCGCGGCGCAGTCCCAGCACAGCGACCGCGGCTACACCTGGTCCACCGGGATCAGCGACACCAGCCTGGCGATCCTCAAGAACAAGGACGTCATCGCCGTCGACCAGGACGGCCTGGCGAAGCCCGCCACCCTGGTCGGCGCCAAGCCGGCCGACGGGCACGCCCCGGTGGTCCTCAAGCGGCAGCTCGCCAACGGCGACACCGCCGTGCTGCTGGTCAACCAGGACCCGTCGGCCGGCCGCACCGTCGCCACCAGCCTCGCCGAACTCGGCCTCGGCGGATCCGGCTACCAGGCCAAGGAGCTGTGGACGGGGGCGGGTTCGACCATCACCGGCCCGATCAGCGCCTCCCTCCCGCCGCACGGCGCGGCCCTCTACCGGCTCGCCAAGCAGGGCACCGGCGGGCCTTCCGGCGTGGTCGACGACGGCGCGTACCACTCCCTGAGCAGCGGCGGCCTCGCGCTGTCCCTGCTCGGCTCCTGCACCGCGCCGCTCGGCTCGATCACCGACCTGGAGGCCGTGCGCCCGGGTGACCCGGCGCAGCGGTGGACCTTCACCAGCAACCCGGACGGCACCGTCCGGATCAGCGACGGCTGCGACACCGCCACCCACCGCCACACCGTGCTCTCCGCCGGGAACTCGTCCGGCTACAGCGCCTACCTGCTGGACCCGTCGCCCGGCAACCCCTGGCAGGAGTGGAAGCTGACCCAGGACCAGGCCACGGGCTCCGTCACCGTCACCAACGTCGCCACCGGCCTCGCCCTCGACGCGGGCGCCGGCACCGCCGGAACCCCCGTCACCACCCGCCCGGCCACCGGCCAGCGCTGGACCCTCGGGTCCTGAGCCTCGCGTTCGACCTCACGGGTCACCCGACCCGCTGATCTGCGGTTCTTCCCGAGACAGCGGAGGCGGCCGTTCTCCGCGCTTCGAGGTGTCGAGTCACGAAGCACGAGAGAACGGCCGCCGTCCGTGAGTCTCCCGGTCGATGCGCCCGACATGTGGGTTTCGCGGACACCTCGGCCGGACCCCGGCGAGGGACGGCGCCGGTCGGCACCGTCGGTCCCGGGGGGGCCCGGGGGCCCGGGGGCCCGGGGGCCCGGGTGCGGGCACCCTCCCGGGACGTCGCGCCATGGACACACTGATCACCGTGCGCCCCGGGCGAGTTCGGTTCCGGACCGGCCATGACAGGCCGTTCGCGCCATTCCGGGTCGGGCACCGGCCTCCCCGCCCGGACCCCTGGCCCCGCTCCACCCGCCTGCCTATGCTGCGAGGCGTGGGGTGTGAGGTGTGACACCTCACACCCTCCCTCGGTGATCGCCGAGGGCAGCAGACCCAGGAGGAACCCATGAAACGTGTTGCCACCGTGCTGGCCGGCGCCGCTGCCCTGCTGGCCCTGACCGGCAGCCCGAGTGCTCTCGCCGCCCAGCCCGCGACGGAGCCGACCGGCCCGGTCTGCGGCTCGCCGGGCGCGCCCGGCCACCTGTCACTGCGGGCCTGTGTCAGAGTCTCCGGCAACCAGGTGTACCTGAGCGGGCTCGCCACCCCGACCAGCCCGGCGACCTGGCAGGCCCAGCAGATCGGCTTCACGCTGTCGGGCACCGGGATCGGCGCCCCGAACGTCAGCAACCTCAGCGCGACCGTCCTGGTGACAGCGAGCGAGACCAGCGTCGGCACCCTCACCGCCACCGTGCCCTGCGGCACCCACGTGACGGCCGCGTTCAGCGTGAGCCAGCCGGGCTGGGCCCCATCGACCTCGACCGTCTCGACCACCGTGGCCTGCTGACCCCGCCCAGCCCGTCCGTGCCGCACCGTCAAACCGCGCCGCCCCGCTCACCCCGCTCGCTCCGGGCGGAAGCGGGGCGGGCTCCCGTGCCGGCCGTCCGGCGCACAGAGCGGGCGGCCGGCATCCGGACCAGCACCGCCACGCTCAGGCCGAAGATCACCACGCCCAGCGGGACGTGGACCGACGGCACGTGCGCGATGCCGAGGACCACCTGCGCCGAGGCCAGCACCAGGAAGCCGGAGGCGTGCAGGACCGGTCGGAGCGAGCCGCCCCCGGGCCGCCAGGCCAGCACGGCTGCGAGCAGGTAGAGCATCGACGCCCCGTACATCACCCGCGCGCCGACGCCGTGCAGCGTCTCGCCGTAGGAGGTGGAGAGCAGCAGGCCGGCCGTGGCCGCCTGGAAGAGGACCGCGACGGTCTGGAGCACCACGGAGACCCTGAGGAAGGCGCGGGTGCGCGCTCCGGTCTCCGCCGTCCCGGTCGTCCCCGCGGTCGTTCCGATCGCCATGGGTGGTCTCCTCTTCTGCCTCGCGGCGGTTGATCGGTAGTGTCCGGTGATCCGACGACACAGCGCGGCGAAGTGTGAGGCGAGGCTCCATGACGGACGAGCAGACGCGGGTGGCGGCCCCGGCCGCGGGCGGCGCGGCCGCGCCGGACCCGGGCGTGGTCCTCGGCGAGCGGCGGCAGCTGGTCAACCTCGCGTACCGGCTGCTCGGTTCGCTGGCCGAGGCCGAGGACGCGGTGCAGGAGGCGTACGCCCGCTGGTACGCGCTGTCCGGGCCGCGGCGGGCGGCCGTCGCCTCCCCGGGCGCCTGGCTGTCCACGGTGACCGGCCGGATCTGCCTCGACCTGCTCGGTTCGGCGCGGGTGCGGCGGGAGCGCTACGTGGGTGAGTGGCTGCCAGAGCCGCTGCCCGACCGTACGCAGTGGGCCGGCCGCGGCGGGCCGGCCGACCCGGCGGAGTGGGTCACCCTGGACGAGTCGGTGGACATGGCCCTCCTGGTCGTCCTGGAGACGATGACCCCGGCCGAGCGGGTGGCGTTCGTCCTGCACGACGTCTTCCGCTACCCGTTCCCCGAGATCGCCGGGATCGTCGGCCGGACCCCGGCGGCCTGCCGGCAGCTGGCCGCCTCGGCGCGCCGCCGGGTCGGGGCCGCCGGGGCCCCGGCGGTGCCGGCGGGCGAGCGGGCCGCCCTGGTGCGGGGCTTCAAGGAGGCGTGGCAGGCCCGGGACATCGCGGCCCTGGTGGGCCTGCTCGCCCCCGACGCCACGATGACCGCCGACGGCGGCGGGCTGGCCGGCGCCGCCCTGCGGCCGGTGGTGGGCGGCGAGCGGATCGCCCGGTACCTGGTCCACTTCGCGGAGCGGGCGCCCGGGCTGACGCTCCTGGAGCGCTCCGTCAACGGCCGCCCCGGCCTGGTCGCCCGGAGCGGCGGACGCACCGCGACCGTGGCGGCGTTCGAACTCTCCCAGGGCCGGATCACCCGCATCTGGGCGGTCCGCAACCCGGAGAAGCTGCGCCCGTGGACGGCGGGCGACACGTCCTGAAACCCCCGTGCCGCGCACGCCCCGGGCCGCCGTTCCTACAGCTCCTCCACCACCTCCACCCCGGGGCACGCGCGCGCGAGGTCGGCGAAGAACCGCTCGGTGTCGACCACGGCCTCCGGTGGGTGCACCCCCGCCGGGCGCACCGTGCCGTCCAGCAGCTGGGCCAGCCCCAGCCCCGCCGGGACCCCGGTGGCCTCCGCCATGTCCGCGAGCAGCCGGTCCGCGCCGTCCAGCCGGACCAGGACCGCGGCCGGGCGGCCGTCCCGGGTCCCGGTGGCGGCGGCGAAGAACGGCGGGAGGGTGCCCGGGCCGCGCAGCCGGGGGGCGCGGGCGGCGGCGCGCAGGGTGCGGCGCACGGTGGGGCGGTCGAGGTCGGCGGCGGCGCTCTCGTTGGTCAGCCGCCCGGCGTCGAGGTCCTCGCGCAGGACGTCCAGGTAGGCGGCGGTGCCGGCGGACACCACCATCAGGCAGGCCGCGTCGCCGCCGGGCCGCAGGCTGCGGTGCAGGGTGACGGGCTCCGGGTGGCCGACGGTGTAGGCGGTGCCGCGGTGACCGCCGGGCAGGTCGAGGGCGACCGGGCGCAGCGGCGGCCGGCGGACCGGCCGGCCGGCCTCGACCACCGCGACGGTGCCGCTGAGCTGCTGCATCCAGTGCACGGCGGCGGCGGAGACCGTGCCGGCGGCGTCCCGGAGGGAGGTGTCGGGCTGGGGGCCGACGTCGACCGGCCAGGCGGTGTGCACGTCGGTCAGGGTGTCCAGGCGGGCGGCGGCGCGGGCGGCGAGCAGGTTGCTGACGCCGGGGCTGGCGCCCATCCCGAGCAGGGCGCGCACCCCGGCGGCGCGGGCCTCGCCGTCCAGCTCCAGCATCGCGACGGTGGGTTCCCAGTCGTCGCAGATGTCCAGGTAGTGGGTGCCGGTGCGGATCGCGGCGCGCAGCACGTCCGGGCCGTGCCGGTAGTACGGGCCGACGGTGTTGAGCACGGCGTCAGCCTCGGCGAGGGCGGCGTGCAGCTCCCGTCCGTCCGTGACGTCGACCCGGCTCGCGCGCACGGGCACCGGTGAGCCGGCGGCGAGCAGGGCGGCGGCGCGGCGGGCGGCGTGGAGGTCGCGGTCGGCGACCACCAGTTCGTGGACACCGGGCAGGGCGGCCGCGACCCGGGCGGCGACCCGGCCCATCGCGCCGGCGCCGCCGAGGGCGAGCAGTCTCATCGCGGGTCAGCCCTTCCGGTGGTCGGGTGAGCGGTGGTCGGGGAGCGGTGGTCCAGCGAGGCCAGGAAGTCGCGCATGCCGTCGAGGTAGCCGGGGGTGAACAGCGAGCGGGGTGCGGCCACGGCCAGGAGGGTGCTGCGCAGCTCGGAGTCCTCGACGTCCTTGGGCACCATGTTGTGGGTGGAGTCCGGGAAGCGCAGGACCCGCAGCAGGCCGGGGGCGGTGACCAGGCGGCGGTAGCCGGCCTCGGTGTCGTCGCTGTCGACGTTGACGTCCCGGCCGCCGAGGACCAGTTGCACCGGAACCCGGAGGGCGGCGAGGTCCTCGGTGGCGTCGGAGGAATGGTTGCGCTTGTTGAACGCCCACCGTTCGGGGGTCAGCCCCTCGGTGTCGCCGCCGGCGGCGCGGTACTGCTCGAAGGTCGAACTCGCCTTCAGGGCGGCCAGGTCGCGGTCGCTGCGGGCGACGGCGGCCGCGGTCTCCTCGGGCGAGGCGTGCCGTTCCCGGAGTTCGGCGAGCAGGTTGTAGCGGCCCTGCTGGAGCCAGTTGACGGCGGGTGCGACGGCGATCAGGAACCTGACGTCCGGGGACTGCCGGGCCGCCCTTGGCATCACCCAGCCGGCCTGGCTGGCGCCCCAGAGCCCGATCCGGTCCGGGTCGATGCCGGCCTGGGACTTGGCCCAGCGGATCGCGGCGAGGGTCTCGTCGGCGCGGTCCTGGATGCTCTGGTCCAGCCAGTTGCCGGGGGCGTTGTTCACGCCTGGCTTGTCCCAGGAGAGGGTGGCGTACCCGGCCTTCGCCATGGCCTCCCAGAGCGGCCGGTAAAAAGTGTCGTGGGTGGCGTCCGTGGGCCCGTCGCCGTGGACGAAGACCACGAGTCCGTACGGGCCGCGGCCGCCGGTGGGACGGGCCAGCACGCCCTGGAGCGGCTGTTTGCCGCCGGTGACGACGACCCGCTCCTCCCTGAGGTCGTACTCGTTCTGGTACACCACCCAGCCGCCCGCGCCGGCCAGCAGGACGGCCACGGCCAGCAGCGGCACCCAGAGTCGGCGGCGGGGCCTGCCGAAGATCCTCATATCGCTCACTCACCAATCGTTCGTTCTGAAAACGACCGTAGCAGATATGAAAGAACTTGGATGATCGTCATACCGGAGATCCCGACCCGGGTACCGGTGGACGCGCCGACCCCTGTTGTCGGTGCGGCGTGCGAGGCTGGGGGCATGTGCGGCCGTTTCGTCTCCACCACCACGCCCCAGGACCTCGTCTCACTGCTCGGAGAGCTCCGGTGGGACCCGGCCGAGACCTTCGCGCCGAGCTGGAACGTCGCCCCGACCGACCCGGTCCCGGCCGTCCTGGAGCGCCTCGACCACGAGACCGGCGAGCTGCTGCGTCAACTGCGGCCGCTGCGCTGGGGCCTGGTCCCGTCCTGGGCCAAGGACCCGTCCGGCGGTGCCCGCATGATCAACGCCCGCTCGGAGACCGTCGACACCAAGCCCGCCTTCCGCAAGGCCTTCACCGCCCGCCGCTGCGTGATCCCCGCCGACGGCTACTTCGAGTGGCGCGAGGTCCCCGCCACCGCCGAGCACAAGAAGTACAAGCAGCCGTACTTCCTCAGCACCGGCGGTGTGATGCTGATGGCCGGGCTCTACGAGTTCTGGCGCGACCGCACCCGCCCCGAGGACGACCCGCTCGCCTGGCTGGCCACCGCCACCGTCATCACCACCGACGCCACCGACTCCGCCGGCCGCGTCCACGACCGGATGCCCCTCACCATCGCCCCGGACGACCTCCCCACCTGGCTCTCCCCCGCCCACACCGACCCCGCCGAACTCCACCACCTGCTGCGCCGCCCCGCCGACGGCGCCCTGCGCGTCCGCGCCGTCCCCACCACCGTCAACAGCGTCCGCAACAACGGCCCCGAACTGCTCGGCCCCGCACCGGACCCACTGGGTCTGGCGGACTGAGCCCGAACCCCGGAGAGCACATGAACGGCACCCCCGCGAGCGTCGTCGAGACGGCGTTCCGCTGCTACCGGTCGCAGGACCGGGCGGCCGCCCTGCCGCTGTACGCCGAGGACTTCACCTTCACCAGTCCCCAGGACGACCGCATCGGCAAGGAGGCGTTCTTCGCCCGGTGCTTCCCCACCGCCGACCGCTTCACGGAGCAACGGCTGCTGCACGTCACCCCCGCCGACGGGGAACTCGTCTTCGTCCACTACGAGTACGAGCTGACCACCGGCGAGCGCTACCGCAACGTCGAGGCGATCACGGTGCGGGACGGGCTGATCCGGGAGGTGCAGGTCTTCTTCGGCGGACGGATCTCCTAGGGACTCCGGTCCCCCGGCCGGTCAGGGGCGGCGATGCCGCGGTCGGTCACGGGGCGAGGGTACTCACCCCGTGACCGCCGGGGCGGCCCCGGGGCGGCCGAGCGGCAGCAGGTACTGGATCGGCTCGCCGAGGTCGTCCAGGCCGAGGAGTTCGTGGGCCAGGTCGTCCTGGAGGCCCCCGAGGGGCGTGGTGCCGAGGCCGAAGGCGGCGGAGGTCAGCAGCAGGTTCTGCGCCAGGTGGCCTGCTTCGAGCAGGCCCAGGCGCAGGGCGCGCAGGCCGTAGCGGCGGCGGAGGTGGGCGAGGTCGACGTACACGGCGAGGACCGCGGGGGCCCGGTCGATGCCGACGGCGTCCGGGTCCTCGGCCGGGCGGGAGAGGTAGGAGGAGAGCGCCTTGAGGTCGTCCAGGGCGGGGGCCGGGCCGAGCGGGCGCAGGCTGCGGTGTTCCGGAAGGCACTGGTAGGTGCCGGCGGGCAGGCCGTCCACGGCGAGTGCGAGCAACCGCAGCCGCACGGTGTGCAGGGCGCCGGCGCTGGGGTACGGGCGGTGGCCGGTGGCGGCGTCGGGGGCGAAGGCGTGCCAGAGCAGGCCGCCGAGGGCGCCGGCGGTGAGCGGGCCGGTCAGCGGGCCCCGGGTGGAGCGGCGGGTGCGCAGGGCGTCGGCGAGGGTGACGGCCGGCAGCGGGTCGGCGGGCAGCGGGTGGTCGCCGGGGCGGGGAGCGGGGACCGGGTGGTGCGGCAGGTCGCGCAGGGCGGTGTCCTCGCCGCGGCCGATCTGGAACTTGCTGCGCTCCAGGTACTGGTGGTCCGGGGCGTGGTGGTCGGCGGGGAAGAAGGTGAACGGCCGCCCGGTCTCCAGCAGGGTGCGGGCGGCGAGCCGGCAGACCGCCCGTTCCTCGTCCGGGCCGACGCCGATCCGGTTGAACAGCATGTGCAGCTGGGAGGCCCAGACCCAGGAGAGCCGCTCCTCGGCCCCGTCGGGCGCGGCGGCCCGCATCCGGGCGGCGGCCTCGGCGACCCGCGCCGCCCACGCCGCGAGCCAGGGGGCGGCCGTTCCGGCGTCCAGCGCGGTGCGCAGTTCCCGGGCGCGCCCGGCCAGGGCCGTCCGCTGGCGGGCGAACACCGTGTTGACCCGGACGTGCACGGCGGCCCCGGGCAGCGGCCGGAACTCGGTGACCCATCGCCAGGAGGCGGCGTGGCCGCGCAGCCAGCGGGAGGCTTCGAGTTCGTCGAGGCCGAGGGCGTGGGCGGTGGTGTGGGCGAGGTCCAGGGCGAGCGGCAGCCGTTGCGTGCCCCGGGCGCCGAGGGCGTGCAGGGCGCGCAGGGCGGTGCGGGTGGAGTGGGTGAACACCTCCTCGGCGATCGGCAGCAGGGCCGCGCCGCCGTAGCGTTCGGTCTCGGGCTCGTACCGGACCTCGGTGACCTCGCCGTGCCCGGCCGCGAACGGGGCGTCGAGCGGGGTGCGGCGGGTGGCGAGGCGGGTGAGCTCGGCGGCGGGGGAGGCGGGCGCCCGGCCCCGGCCCGGGTCGCGGTAGCGGATGCGCAGGTGGGGGCCGCCCTCGCCGTAGCGGATGAAGAACCAGTCGGCGCCGACACGTTCGTCCATCAGCGGGGCGAGATCCTCGGTGAGGAAGGCGTCGGCCTCGCGGGCGGACAGCGGCAGGGCGAGGTGCAGGCTGCGCCAGGTGGCGACCGACGGCGCGTGGGTGGTCATCGCGTGCTCTCCGGGGGTCAGGGGAACGGGTGCGGGTGGAGGGGCAGTTCGTCGTGGCGCAGCGGCGCCGGCGTACGGCCGAGCCGGTGCGGGACGTCCAGCAGGCGGGGCAGGCCGCGGGTGCGGCGGTTGGCGTGGCCGAAGGTCATCGGCAGCGTGCCGGGGACGACGACCTTGGCGCAGTGCAGGCCCAGCCGGCCGCGGGCGCCGGGCTCGTCCTGGGTGACCACCAGGGTCTCCAGGCCCTCCCCGGCCAGCCGGTCCACCGTCCGCTCCAGCAGCCCGGTGAGGTCGGTGACCGGCTCGGGCGCTCCGGGCCAGCGTTCCCGCCACGGCACCGGCGGCGGGCCGGCGAAGAGGAAGTCGAGGCGGGGCTGGGCCTCGGGCAGGGCGTTGAGGCCGACGTGGTCGTCCAGGGTGACGACCAGCTCGGGGCGGTCCAGCATCGGCCGCAGCCGACGCGGGTCGCGCGGCCCGCCGGGGGCGGCGGCGCGGTGCGGCGCCTCCTGGACGTTGGTGACCACCTCGGCGACGGCGGAGCGGATCGCCGTCCGCGGGTCGTGGTGGGCGCCCGCGGCCAGGAAGGTGCGCGGGGCGTCGGGATGGTCGCCGCGGTGGCGGCAGAGGGCGATCACGGCGGGGACGCCGAGGTCGTTGGTGGCGTCGAGCAGGGTGAGCCGGTAGCCGAGCAGCCGGGCCCGGTCGGCGAGTTCGGCGATCCGCGGGTCCTCGGTGGGGACGGCGACGCCGGGCAGCGGGGTGCGGGCGTACCAGGCCATCAGGAAGGCGTCGCGCTCGGCGACCTCGAACAGGCCGTAGAGCGCGGCTTCCTGGGGGCTGTTGCCGAGTCCGCAGCCGTTCGAGGACTCGTAGACCACCCGGGGCCGGTCGCGTCCGGGCACGTCCCAGTAGGCGACGTGCTCCGGGACGGCGACCGGGCGGCGGTGGGTGAGCGACCAGCCGTACACCCAGTCGAGCGCCAGCTCCTGGGTGTACGGGACGGTGGCCACGGCGGGACGCCCCGGCCGGGTGTCGTCGGGCAGGCCGAGGCGGACCGGGTCGAGGACGGCGTCCGGGCCCTCCCGGTCCGCCAGTTCGGCGTAGGAGGCGCGCAGCGCGGTGCGGCGCCCGAGCGGCCGCATGCCCGCGTACCGCTCCACCGCCTCGAACAGCGCGACCCGTTCGCTGGAGCGGAAGTCCGCGGCCCGCCCGTACCCGCCGTCGTCCAGTGCCCGGCCGTCGGTCACCCAGGCGGTGGTGAGGGCGAAGGCGGAGTCCTCGGTGCGGAACAGCCGGCGGACCGGGCCGAACCGCTCGTCGTACAGTTCGGCCCGCAACCGCCCTGCTCCGGTGCGGTCGTTGGGGCCGCGCAGGACGGCCGGGTCGGGCAGCGGGCGGGGGGTGGCGGGCAGCCGGGCGGCTTCGGGCGTGTCGGCGGGCAGCGGGTGGCAGACCTCGCAGCCACCGACGGGGCGGACGCGGTGGGTGGACCAGGTGGCCCGGCCCCCGTGCACCACGTGGACGGTGGCGGGGCGGGCGGACGGCTCGGCCCCGGCCGCGGGTTCGGCTTCGGCCTCGGCCGCCGCATCGGCTTCGGTTTCGGCGGTCGGGGCGGCTTCCGCGGCCAGCGCGGCGGCGAGGGCGGTCACCGCCTCCGTGAAGGCCGGGGTGCCGGTGCCTCCGAGCGCCAACTCCGGGCTCTGCCAAGGCACCCGGCCGCCGCTGGTGGCGAGCCGCTGGTACTCGGCGCAGGCGAGGCAGGCCGGCGCGCCGGGGGCGAGCACCGGCCCGACCACGGTCAGCGCGCCGTCCTCGCGCACCGGCACCAGGCGTACGGGGTGCGCCAGGGCGTGCCGGCTGAGCCGGGCGGCGAGGCCCAGGGTCCACTCGGTGAGGTGGACGACGGCCGTACCGCTGGTCGCGGCCAGGGCCTGGGCCGGTGTGAGGACGGTCAACTCGCTCATGGGCGGCCTTCCTCGGTGACGAGCGCCGTGAAGCCGCAGCCGTCCAGGGCCTCGGCGAACGGCCGGGCCCCTGGGGCGGCGGGCCGCCAGCGGGTGGTGCGCAGACCGGTGAGCCGGGCCAGCGCGGCACGCAGGTCCGGCTCCCGGCCGGCGAGGTCGGCGAGCCAGCGGTCGGCCCAGCCCGGGTCCGTCCAGGGGGCCGGGGTGCGGCCGGCGGCGGCGAGCGGGGCGGCGGCGCCGGACAGGGTGGTGTGGTGGGCGGCGGCGAGTCCCGCGTCCCGGGCCAGCAGGCGGGTGAGGGCGGCCAGGGCGGCGTGGGCGACGGCGTCGGCGGGGGTGGCCTCAACCGCCCACCTTTCCTCCGTCCGCGCCAGATAGACGCGCTCGCCCGTAGATTGACGGACAGTCAGTTTCGGAGCGCGGCCGAGCCGGCGGGCCAGGGTCCCGTACCAGTGCGCGGCCTGCGGGTGCTCCCGCCAGGCGGACTCCGGCACCGCGCGGCCGCCCCGGACCGGCCGCCCGAGCAGGGCCCGGCGCAGCGCCCGGCCGAGGGCGTGGTCGGGATCGACGCCGACCACGGGCACGGCTCCCCCGCTCACCACTGCCAGGTGGAGTTCGGCGGACCGGCAGGCGGCGGCCAGCCGGGCGAGGTCCGTCCGCACCGCCCCGGCAGCCAGCGGGCCGGCCGGGGTGCCGCAGGAGACCAGCGCCATCGGCAGCTGCGGGAGCTCGCCCGGGGAGGGCGCCTCCAGCACGCCCAGCCTGGGGTCGCCGAGGGCGGTCACCCGGCGCAGTGCCTCGGCCAGGTCCCCGGGCGGCGCCGCGACCTGCCCGGGGCCCGCCGCCCACGGGCGGTGCTCGGCGTGCGGCGGCCGGGCCTCGGCGACCAGTACGGCGGGGCGCCCGGCGAGGAGGCGCGGGTCGTCGCCCGCCTCTCCCGGATCCGGCAGGCCCGCGACGGCGCAGAGCAGCCGCTGGGCGCCGGCGGCGGCGAGCAGCGCGAGGAGCGCGGGTGACGGCCGCGCACCCGGTTCGGCCTCCAGCCGGGCGGCCAGTGCCTCGGCGTCCGTCCTGGCCCGCGCCGGGTCGGCCGGCTCGGTGACGAAGCCGCCGTCCGCGTCGCACTGCACCGCGACCGCCGTCTCGGTCGCCCGGGCCGTCACGGTCGCCACGGCTACCACCCGGCCGGCGGGCAGCCCGGGGTCGGCGAGCACCACCGGGGCGGCCGTCCCGCCCCGAGCGAGGGCCCGCACCACCGCGCGGGCCAGCGGGCCGTCCGGGTCGGCGGCCGACACCGCCGGACGGGCGGCCGCGAGGGCCGCCGCCGCACCGGTGGGGTCCTCCGCCATCGCGCCGGGCCAGGGCGGCAGCGGGGCCCCGTCCGGGTGGTCCACCAGCAGGCCGTGCTCACGCAGCCGGGCGGTGACGGTGGCCAGCGCGGCCGCCACGTTCGGCTCGACCGCCGCCTCCGCGACCGTACCGGCGGCGTCCGCGTCGGGCCCGAGCCGGGCGGCGAGCACCCGCCACAGGGCCGGCAGCGCCCGGCTGCCCTCCAGGGTGACGCTGGTGTCGCGGGCGCGCAGGTGCAGCCCCTCGCGCAACGGGGTCACCGCGACGCCGGGGCGCAGCCGGGGCCGGGCGGCAGCCGGTTCGGCCGTCATGCCGCCCCCTCCGTCACGCCTGCCGACTCCCCGGCACCCGCCGTCTCCGGGGCGCCCGCCGTCTCCGGGGCGCCGAGAAGCGTCTGCCAGCGGTGCCCGGTCAGCTCGGGCACGCTGCGCACCAGCAGGTGGGCGGCGAGGTAGCGCTCCAGCGGCCGGACGTCGCAGATCGCGAGCAGCCGGTAGAGGCCGTTGGTGCCGGTCCGGTTGATCAGGTAGTCCGGGCGGTGCCACATCGTGCCGTCGGGGTCGGCGCGGTGCAGCAGCCGGTGGAACTCGCTGTAGCGGGTGCGCAGTCCGGCGTTCCAGCGTTCGGCGGTGGCCGGGTCGCCGAGGGCCTCGGCGCGCTCCCGGTACCCGGCGTGGCGGCCGCCGAGGTCGGCTCCGGCCGCCAGCCGCCGCTCGGCGAGGCTCCAGGCGCTCGCCGACCAGTGCGCCCAGTCACGCTCCCAGCCGCGCGCGCCGCCGCCGGCGATCCGGCCCACCAGCGCGGTGACCGCCGGGCCGGTGCGCTCCCAGCGGCGCTCGAAGCCGGCCCGCAGACGGCCGTCCGGGTCCTCGTGGAGCAGGAAGTCCTCCAGGTGCGAGAGCACCGAGTAGTGCGCGCCGACCAGTCCGTCCGGGTGGGCGGTGGCGTGCGCGGCGAGGGCCGTCACCACCAGCTGCACCCGCGCCTGCGGGGCGTCGCCGTGCGCGCCGAGGAAGTGGCAGCCCGCGTCGAGGGCGGGCAGGCCGAGCCGCAGCAACTCCTCGCGCAGCTCGGCGGATTCGGCCCCGATCAGGGACCGCAGCGCGTGCTCGTCGGCCCGGTCGAGGGGCGCCGCCACCACGGTGTTGTCCGGCACCAGCGGCGCGTACGGCGGCGGGACCAGCTCCGCCCGTCCCGCGGTGGCGGCCTCGGCGAGCAGCTGCTCGTCGGAGCGGTCGGCGACGGAGGGGTGCGCGGCCGCCCACGCCCGCAGCGCCTCGGCGGACCGCCGCGCCGTCCCGCCCACCCGCTCCCGCGGGCCGCGCAGGCGCAGCCGCAGGTGCGGTCCGAACCGCCAGTGCCGCTCGACGTGGGCGGCCAGTCCCTCGGCCGCCGCCTGCCGGGCCAGCGGCAGGACGGCTTCGCGCAGCGCGCGGGCCTTGTCGGGCCGGTAGTGGTACAGGACCACGTCCCAGGCGGTCTCGGCCCCCTGGCCGTCGGCCGGGTCACTCATCGGACGCCTCCTCGGCGATCGCGCTACGGACGGATTCGGGGGCGGCACCCTTCGCGCCTGACCGGCCTGACCGGCGCGACCGGCCCGGCCGGTACGTCTCCACCACGAGTTCCACGGCCCGGGTCGGCTCCGTCCGCCCCGCCACGGCCGGCAGGGCCTCCTCCAGCACCACGCCGTGCGGGTACCGGGCGAGCCACTTCGCGAGGTGCCGCAGGTGCAGCGGGTTGCCGAGGTCGAGGGGCTGCGGCTTCGGGGCGCGCAGGTGGGCCACGAAGGCGTCGGCCGGCGTGCCCCCGGCGACGGCGGCCGTCGGCCCGGGGTGGAGGAACAGCTGCTCGGGCAGTCCGAGCCGGGCCCGCCAGCGGGCGACGGCCCCGGCCGGGACTCCGCCGACGCCCGGGTCGGCGGCGAGTTCGGCCCGCAGGGCGTCGAGTACGCCGGTCGGCAGCTGCCAGCGGCGGCGGGCGAGGACGACGTGCCGGTGGCGCAGCCTCGGGGTGCGCAGCACGGTGCCGCCGGGTGCGGTGAGGGCGGTGCGCGGCAGCAGCGGCCGGAAGTCGACGACCCCGTTGGGGTGGTCGTTGAGCAGCGGGCCGAGCCGTCGGGGCAGCATGACCGGTGCGAGGAAGCCGAGGTAGAGCACGTCGAGCAGCTCGCCGGTGCTCCGCAGCCGCAGTCGCAGCTGGTCGTCCACCGGGTCGTGCACGAGGTCGAGGTCGGCCTCGGAGAGGCCGGTCCACCGCCGGTCGGGGCCGATCTCCTCGGCGAGCAGCCGTGGGTGCAGGTTGGCGTTGAAGCCGCCGACCGGCCGGACCTGCGCGGCGCGCGCGCCGGTGCCGAGGCCGTCGCGGATCCGCCGGGCGACCTCGGCGGCGGCCCTCGGCGGGAGTTCGTCGAGGAAGCGGCTGGTGAAGCGTCCCCAGCCGCCGTAGACGTGGTTGACGCACACCAGGCCGTCCACGGAGTCGCGTTGGAGGAACCAGGAGTAGCTGAGCGGCCGGGCCGCGGTCCAGCGCGGCAGTCGGGCGGCCAGGGCGCGGACCCGATCCGCGGGGAGCACGAGTTCGCCGTCCGACTCCGGCAGCTGGGCGAACTCCTCGCGCAGTGCGGCCAGTTCCGCCGGGAGCGCCGGGGCCGACCAGGCCTCCGCCGCGTCGGCGCCGAAGTCCCAGGGCGCGTCGCAGACCCCGCCGACGCCGTAGCGGGCGACGAAGCGGTCGCGGGCGGCCCGGCGCATCAGGTGGCCGTGGTCGAACAGCTCGGCGAGCGCGGTGAGTTCCGCGATCGCCGCCCGGTCGGCCGGGTCCGGTCCCGGGTGTCGGGGCGTCGGCGTGTGGACGTCCTCGCTGAGGACGCTGAGCGGCGCGGCCTCGTCGGGCACCGGCCGTCCGGTGTCGGCCAGCAGCCCCCGCCAGCGGTCGGCGAGGGCGGCCAGCAGCGCCGGGCGGCCCTCGCCGGGGGTCTCGGCCAACTCGCCGGTGAGCACGTCGATTTGCTCGATCCGCCGGGCCAGGGAGGCGTCCTCCGGCCAGTTCCGGAGCCAGTCGGCCAGGCTCCGGAGCGGCCGGCGGTCCTGCGGGTCGACCGGCTCGGTGGGCACCAGCAGGCGGGCCGCCAGGAGCTGCCCCACGAAGCGGTGCACGGCCTGGTCGCCGCCCGGACGCCCGAGGGCCTCGGCGAGCCGGGCGGCGAGCCGGTCCGGCGGGTCCGGGATGGCCGCCAGCGAGGCGAGCAGGGCCAGTTCGGGCCGGTCCGCGAGTTCGACCTCCTCCTCCCGGGTGACCAGATAGCGCCCGCCCGCGAACAGCACCTCGGCGCGGGCGTAGCGGGCCCGGCCGTCGGCGGCCCGGGCGGCGCTGGTCATCCGGTGCGGCAGCGTCCGGCTGCGGCGGGGGTCGTCGAGCAGGGCCTGGACGAGCGCGGCGACCAGCGCCCGGTTCTCCCGGACGACCGCCCGCGGCCCGCCCGCCGCCGCGCCGGCGCCCTCGCCGGCCCAGCCGACGGCGGTGAACCAGGACAGCGGGCTGGTCTTGGCGGTGGCCCTCAGGGCGTGCCGCAGGACGGCCGCCTCCTCCTTGCGGGCCCGGCCGCGCGGATCACCGGTCGCGCCCGCCGTGTTGGCCACCGCGCGCAGCAGGTCGGCGCTGGTGAGCGCGACGGCCCGGGTGAACGCGGGCTCGCGGCAGACGGCGGCGAGGGCGGCCCGTTCGGCGGCCAGGGCGGGCGGAACGGCCTCGGCGAGTGCGGCCAGCAGCCGGGCCCGCCGCCGTTCCAGCTCCAGCCAGGCGGCGAGGCGCGGGACGCGGCCCGGCAGGTCGGCGAGCCGGTCGAGCAGCGCCGTCCGCGGCGGGCGGCCGTTGTGCAGGTCGCGGCGGAGCGGCAGCACGACCCTGCGGTGGAACTCCTCGTCGTGCCCGGCCCGGCTGGCGTACAGGTCGTCGCAGAGGGCCGGCCGCAGCGCCTCGTGCGCGGCCTCGACGGCGGCGAGTCCGCCCAGCAGCACCCGGGCCTGCGCCGAGGCGGCGGACTGGGCGGGCCGGGCGAGCACGGTGGTGCGCACCAGGGCGTGCCGCGCGGCGTACGCGACCGGGGCGGGTGCGGAGACGGGTGCGGGCTCCAGGGGGTCCCGGGGCCGGGCGGCGCGGTTGGGCATGGCGGTTCCCTCCGGCGGGGCCTGGGGTCTGTCCTCGGACGCGCGTCTGCGGGGCGACACCGGGGCACGCAGCTCACCCCGCGTACGCGGGACGGACCCGGCGCGCCCGGGTGGACGCGCCGGGTCCGTCCTGGTGCGGTGGCACCGGCCTCGGAAGGCCTGGCCGGCAGGGCCCGGCTCAGCGCCGGGCCCCGGTGGCGGATCGTCAGCCGATCGGGACGTCCGTCACCTGCGGCTGGGCACAGGAGGACGAGCCCTGGCAGGAGCAGGAGCCCCAGGACGCGCCGTTCTCCGGCAGCGCGACGGTGTCGCGCAGCGAGGTGACGGTCAGCTCGCTGAGGTCGAGGTCCTGAAGGTCGAGGCCCTCGGCGGCAGCGGACATGGTGGTGTCGGACATGGCGAACTCCCTCGGAATGGCAGGCGTGCCGCCGGTCGGACCGGACGGGCGTGCCTGCGGAACGGGTGCTGCGGGACGTGCCGGGTCCCCCGTGGGTGCGCCGCCCGCGGGTCACTCGGACCCGGGCTTCGCGCCGCCCGAGAACGACTCTAGGCAGCGGGCGCCGGCCGGCGGTACGGCCGGCCGGCACCTTGGCCGGGAGCCCTCGCCCCGGCGACTCAAGACCGGTTCGGCTCCAGCCGCACTCCAGCGGACCCCCACGGGCCCCCGATCACCGCCCGATCCGCCCGCGACCGGCGCCGGGCGCGGGCGTGCTCCGGGGGCCCCTCCGGCACGTGGCGGGTGGCTCCGCCGGCGGGGCCCGGCGGGGCTGGCGCTGCGGCTCGACGGCAGGGTGCGGGCCGGTGCCGGCGGCCACCGCCCGGGGCGTCCGGGCCGGATCCGGCGGACGACGGGTGAGGCGACGGCGGGCAACCCGGTTCAGGGAGCACTGCGGGGCTTCTCGACCGGCGCCGGACCGCGGACCGAGCACACCGCTTCCGCGGCAGCGGCGGCGAGGGCGGGAGTTCGCTGAGCTCCGAGACGGCCGGAAGGCGCTCACGCGCGGGTCCGGGCGCCTCGCTCCAGGCCTCCGGCCGCGCGCCGAGCACCGCCGCCGACAGATCCCCTTCGAACAGGCCGCCGTCCGCCACCGAAGCGCCCCCGAGCAACTCCCTTGCCATCCAGATGACTTGGGCGACTTCCGCGTCCTACCGGACCGGCGGCCGCAGGTCCTCGGGGCCGGCCCACCGACCGGCCTCCGACGGAGCCCGCCGCACGGTCGCCATGAGGCGGCTCGCGTCGCCCACCGGGGCCGGCCGACGACGGCGTTCGGCCGCTTCGAGGGAGCCATCGCGGTTCACGGGTCGAGTCACCGGGTGGTGGTCCCGCGCCGGGCCGCGCCGCTGCCGGCGGCGGGGCGGCGACGACACCGGGTGGCCGAGCGCCCCGGACCCGGCCGCCGGCTCCTCGGCGCCGCCACCCCGCTCAGTGCGGCGGCAGCGACCCCGGCACCGGCCCGCCCCTCCGGGCGAGGCGCCGCAGGAAGGTGGCGACGCCGGGAGTGCCGACCGCCCAGGCGCGGGACTCCGCGTCCGGCCGGCGGCCGGGCAGCACCGGGCGGGCGGGCGGCCCGCCGGCCCGGGTGAGGATCAGGGCCGCCAGTTCCTCGGCGGCCGCCCAGTGCCGGGCCTCGCCGGTGGCCACCGCGAGGTCGACGAGCAGGTCCCCGACGCCCGCGAGGCCGCAGCAGCGGAAGACCTGCGCGGTCCTCGGGGCGAGTGTCCGGCAGGTGTCGGCGGCTTCGACGGCCAGCGCCAGCAGGTCGTCGTCGCCGTACTGCCGGCCGGCCTGGACCAGCAGTGTGCCGATCCCGGCCAGTCCCCGGCACCAGGAGAGGTAGCGGCGGGTCGCCCCGGGTGCGCGGGCGGCGGCCAGGATGCCGGGGAGGCCTGCCGCGAGCCCGTCCACGAGCTCCCGCGCGGTGTGCCGGGACACCTCGTCGGGCATCGCGAGCAGGAAGTGGGCGATGCCCGCGCGGCCGTGCGCGAAGCCCTCGGCGAGGGCCGCGGTGCCGGGGTTGGGTTCCTCCCCGAGGTCGTCCAGCGGCCGGCCGACGAGGCCGGCGGCGCAGTCGGCCGCCGCCGCCCGGTGCGCTCCGGCCGCCGGGCCGAGGGCGGCGAGCAGCAGGTGGCCGGTGCCGATCCCGGCGGTGCCGGCGATCTGGTCCACGCCCGTCCCCTCGTACCGGCGGTGCCCCGGGGGCTCGGTTCCCAGCGCGGCGGCGGCCTCGGCGAGGAACAGGTCGACGCCCGTGCGGCCCTGGTGGAGCGAGCCGTCCAGGTGGTCGAGGCCGGGGTGGGTGGACGTCCAGTGGGCCAGTTCGGCGGCGGCGGCCCGGGCGTCCGGGCGGTCGGGGTGCTGGAGCAGTTCGAGGCCGAGGCCGGCCGCGCCGTCGTACAGCGAGAGCAGGGTCCGGGGCCGCTCCGCGCCCGGGTCGGCGGCCACCAGCTCGCGGGCCATCCGGACGCAGTCGGTGACGAGGTGGTCGAGTGCCTCGGTCGGCCGGCCTCCCAACCGTCCGGCGGGCAGGGCCCGCCGGGCCGGCAGGGTCCCCGTCCGCAGGCGGGCCGCCGCCGCGGCGCGGCGCGCCTGATCGAAGCTCAGCAGGCCGCCGACGAGCTCCGCCGCCGGGTGCCCGGGATCCGGGAGGGCGGCGCGCAGGCAGGCCAGGGTGCGGTCGCGGTTGGTCGCCGGGTCCGGATCGATGACCACCGGGTCGAGCCCGGTGAGGGCGTGGTGCAGGGTGGCGCCGAGCGCGTAGTGGTCCTCGGTGGGGTCCTCGCCGGTGGCGCCCGGCAGGCCGTACCCGGCGGTGCTGCCCGGCGGGCGGCGGCCGGCCAGGGCGCTCACGCCGAAGTCGACCAGGGCGGGCCGGCCGTCCCGGTCGAGCACCACGTTGGCCGGCTTGAGGTCGCAGACCACCACGCCGCGCGCGTGCACCGCGTCCAGCACCCGCAGCAGCCGGCGTGCCAGCGTCCACCAGTCCCGTCCGCCCGCGGCACCGGCGTCGGCGGCTGCCGGGCCCTCCGCGCCGTACGGGCCGGAGGTGAGCACCTCGCGGCGCAGGTCGATCCGCCCGCAGGCGGTGCTGACCAGGTACTCGTCGGTGCCGTGCCGGAAGTAGTCGACCACCGCGGGCACGCCGGGGACCCCGGCCAGTGCGTCGAGCACCCGGCGCTCGTGCCGCAGCCGGCCCCGCGCGTCGGTGCCGTCGCCGTCCTCGGCGACGAAGGCCCGGGCCTGTTTGACCACCACCTCGCGCCCGGTGGCGAGTTGGACCGCCCGGTAGACGTGGCCGCTCGGCGCGCGGGTGATGCCCGCGGTGATCCGGTAGCGGCCGGCGCCGATCCGGGTGGTCGCCGGGCGGGCGGGGGCGCCGGGCGTTTCGAACGGGTCGCCGGCCCACGGCGGTCGGCGGTAGCGGGCCTCGGCCAGGCCGGGGAACAGCGAGCCGTCCGGGCCCGTCATGCCGGCCCGGGCCTCGTCGTCGGTGACCCGGAACGGCCCGTAGCGGTAGTGCACCGGCGCGTCCGGCCGGACGCGCCGGTCGCTGACCACGGCCGGGCCGTCCCAGCCGGCCAGTACCTGAGCCAACTCCGTTCCCAGCGCGCGGACTTCCTCCGGTCGGGGGTAGACCGTGACGGCCTTGCCGACGGCGGCGGCGCCGCACCGGCCGCTGTTCAGCTCGTGGAGCGCCACCGCGCTGACCGCGAACTTCACGTCGCAGACCCGGCCGAGCAGGATCGGGAGCACCGTGTCCAGCAGCGCCGCGAACCCGTCCGGACGGGCGGACAGGTGCAGTTTCCAGCCGTGGGCGAGTTCCGGCATCCTCGGGTCCCGCAGGTACCACCACTGGCCGTCGGTGCGCAGCGGGCGGCGGGGGCCGGGCGCCCGGGCGGCCAGGTCCTCGGCCCTGCGCCGCAGTTCCTCACCCGGCGCTTCGGGCGCGGGGTCCGGCTGCCGGGCCGGCGCTTCGCTCCGGCCGGTCTCAGCGTCCCTCCGCCGGGCCGGCGCCTCCGGACGGCGGGCCCCGGCGGAGCCGGGGTCGGGCGGTGCGTTCATGGTTCCGTCCTCCCCCGGTCCACCGTGGTCCGCCGTCCGTCGGGATCCGGGTGGATCAGGAGTTGAACTCACAGGGGAAGCGGGTCGGGACGTAGGTCACCCACGGGTCGGCGAGGCAGGCGACCGGGGTGAGGTCGGCGTCGAGCTCGTCCTCGAAGCGGATGGCGTCCTCGTCGATCTCCAGCAGGCCGGCGTCGCGAATGTCGGTCATCAGGGCACTCATGGGGGCCTCCCAATGATTGGGGTCGATGGATCCTGCGCGCTGAGCGGGCTCATGCTAGTCAGGCCCTCGGGGCCGGGACAGAGCGCTGACGGACGCGCCGGATCGGATACGACAAAGGGCGGTTCCGTTTGTGGACGCCGGAGTCCCCCACCCTCGGCGGGGGCACCCGCGAGGGCCGGTCGGCCCCGGGACCGGTCAGCCCCGGAGGCGGCGGGCCCGGAGGTACTCGCGGGCGAGCAGGCGCAGCGCCGCGGGCTTGGCCGGGCTCGCCGAGCGGCGCAGCAGGGCGCCGAGATCGGCGCGGGCGGCGGCGCCGGTGAGCTCCTCCACGCCGACGATGCAGCGGGCCAGCGGCCGGTGGGCGGGCGGCACCCGGTCGATGACGGCCCGGCCCTCGGCGAGGGTCCGGTCGGCCCGGCCGAGCAGGTCGGCGAGCAGCGCCCGGACGGCGGGCAGGTCGCGGCCCCGTTCCAGGTCGGCGCGGGTGACGCCGTGCTCCGCGAGGGTCTGCACGGGGACGGTCAGCCGGCCGTCGGCGAGGTCCTCGGCGAGGTCGTTGACGAAGTCCAGCCGCTGGCTGCCGTCGATGAAGGTGCGGCAGGCGGCGCGGTAGTCGCCCTGGTCGCCGTCCGGTCCGATCAGGGCGGCGACCACCATGAAGGCGGGCAGTGAGTAGCCGTCGACGTAGGCCTGGTAGTCCTCCTCGGTGGCGAAGCCGGTGAAGTCCAGGTCGGCTCCGGCCGCGGCGAGGAAGTCCGGCACCCGGTCCCGCAGGACGGGGTGGGCGCCGGCGCTGTGCAGCAGGGGGCGCAGCTCCGGGTCGTCGGTGCGGCCGGCGGCGAGGCTGTCGGCGACCTTCCGCTGCCAGTGGGCGGACGCCGCCCGGCGTTCGGCGAGCGGGCCGCTGTCGAGCAGGGTGTCGGTGCGGTGCATGAAGGCGGCGGCGGCGATCACGTGCGGGACCATCGGGGCGGGCAGCAGCAGCTCGGTGGCGAGCGCGACCTCCCGCTTGTACCGGGCGACGAGCTCCCGCTGCCGGCCGTAGTCGGCCCGCAGCCCGGCCTCCCGTATGCCGGCCGCGTCCAGCGCCCGCTCCCACCTGCCCACTCGGTCCACCCCATCGTTCGTTCGACGGGGACCGAGCGTAGCCGGTGGGAGCGGCGACACCTATTCGGGCCCGATCGCGCGCCGGCCCTGCACCGGCCGTCGCCGCCGGCCGTCGCCGCCGGGCATCGCCGCCGGTCCGGGCCCCGGGGCGGGTGCCCGGTGTCAGCGCTGGCGGATCGTGGCGAAGCCGCAGGCCGGGGTGCAGAGGGTGACGATGCCGCTGTAGCGGTAGGTGGTCCGGCCCCGGGTGACGCTGTGCACGGTGTGCTTCTCCCGCAGGTTGGGTTCCCGGCAGCGCGGGCAGGCGGCGCCGACCGGGTCGCCCCACGGGCGGTTCGGGTTGAGCTTGACGGCGGAGACGACCAGCAGGAGGGCGGCCACGCCCGCGCCGCCGAAGCCGATCACCCGCCATGTGCCGTTCCCGGACTCCCGGCGGTCGATCATCTCGTCGTAGGAGTAGGTGCCCCCGCCGCCGTGGTTGGACCAGATCCGGCACTGGCTGTGCCGGGTCATGGTCGTGCCGTCGCAGGTCGGCGCGGAGTTCGGGTCCGCCTTGCCGACCACCAGCGCGAGGAAGAAGCCGAGCGCGATCAGCAGGCCGAACACGACCACGGCGACGGTTCGGCTGCGCCCGGTGTGCAGCCGTTTGCGCTCGTTGTACGCCGTATCGATCACAGCCTGGGCCGTGTTGCCGCCGTCGACCGCCACTGCTGTTCCCCCGTTGTCCGTGTCGCCCCTCCGGCCCGGGTCCCGGGCCGGATGCCCCCCGGCCGTCCGGGGGGCGAGACGAACCCACCACGAACGACGACCGCCTGTACGGGACTTGGTACGTTCTTGACCTTTCTCCCGCCCGCCGCACCGACCGGCTGCCCGCACCGACCGGCTACCCGCCTCGCCGGTCGTCCGCCGCGCCGGCCGTCCGTCCGTCCGCCGCGTCAGTCCGCCACCGCGACCGAGTCCAGGTAGGCGGCCGCCCTGGCCGGGTCGAAGTACCACTCCTCCAGGTCCGCCGGGTCGTTGAAGGCGTTGGCGAACCGGTGCGCCACGGCGGGCAGTTCGCCCCCGGCGGCGAGGAGCTGGAGGACGCGCGGGGGCGGCGGGGCGAGCAGTTCGTTGCTCCAGGTGGTGGCGGGGGCGGCGATCCGCCAGAAGCCGTCGAAGGCCCCCTGCTGGAAGGCCCGGTCGAAGGGCTTGTCGCCGTGGGCGAGGATCGCCTCCAGGTAGACGGCCGCGCACTTGGCGGCGTTGTTGGAGCCCTGGCCGGCGATCGGGTCGTTGAGGACGACGACGTCCGCGACGCCCAGCACCGTTCCGCCGCCGGGCAGTTCGCCGACGGGGTGGCGCACCGCCGGGGTGAAGCGTCCGGCCAGGGTGCCGCCGGCGTCGGTGAGTTCGACGCCGGCGCGGGTGCGGTCGTACTCCCACGGGGTGAAGGCCTTCATCAACTCCAGGGTCACCCGCAGGTGTTCGGCCGGGTCGCGGATCCCGTCGAAGGCGTCCGCCGGGCCGCCGGGCAGGGCCTCCCAGATCATGATGTCGCAGGGCCCGGCCTCGGTCAGCGCCGGCACCATGAAGAGCTCGCCGACGCCCGGCACCAGGTTGCAGCGCACCGCCGGGTAGTCGTGCTCGGGGCGCGGCCCGAGGCCGTGCACGTAGCTGGCCGCCAGCGCGCGCTGCGGCCGCTCGTACGGGGAGCGCTCGTGGTCGCGCTCGAACAGGGAGGCCAGTGCGCCCTTTCCGGAGGCCACCAGCACCAGGTCGTAGGAGCCGACCAGGTTCTGCAGGTCGGCCGCGGTCACCTGGCGCAGTTCGACCCGCCCGCCGCGTTCGGCGAACAGCTCCAGCCACGCGGACATCTTCAGCCGCTGGTCGACGGACTGCGCGCAGGCGTCCAGCCGCCCCACCCAGTCGATCGCGCGCGCCGACTCCGGCCCGGCGACCGACACCCCGAGGCCCTCGATCTGCGGGGCCCGGTCGGCCCACAGGTCCAGGCCGAGGGCCCGCTCGGTGCGCAGCGCGGAGTCGAACATGCACTGGCTGGACATCACCCGCCCGCCGCGCACCTCCTCCGGGCCGCGGTCGGTCAGCACCGTCACGTCGTAGCCGTGCGCCTGCAGCCCCAGCGCCAGTTGGAGTCCGGCCTGCCCGGCGCCGACGATCAGAACTCTGCGCATCGCCCCTGCTCTCCTGGTGGTCGTCCCGCACGGCCGCCCGGACGGCCCGGCCGTCTCCGGTCTGCTCTACCAGTCATCCCCTCGCCCGTCCACGGGCCGGACGCACCTCCGCGCGGCGACCGTCACCGCGGACCGGGCACGGCGGGGCGGTCCTCAGCCCGAGACCAGGCGGCGGCCGCTGATCTCCTCCGGGCGGATCCGCACCCAGCGCGGCCGGTCCCCGCCCGCCCAGGGGGCGGCGCCGGGCAGGCCGGCCAGGCGCTCCAGTTCGGCGGGGTCGTCCACGTAGTGCGCCGGGCCGAGGGCGAGCACGCTCCAGCCCCGGCCGAGGTACTCGTCGATGTGGTCGACCTGGAAGGAGACCGCGGCGCCCTCCTCCGGGGCGGATCCGCCGCCGTGCTCGCCGGTGCGGTAGGCGAAGGAGCCCTGGTCCACCACGTAGTTGACCGGCAGGACCACCGGGCCCGGCTCGACCGGCAGGGCGATCCGGCCGATGCCGTGGCCGCCGACCAGCTTCCAGCACTCCGGTTCGGTGAGGTCGAGCAGCCGGGGGCGGGGCCCCGGCCCGCCCTGGCCGGGCGGGGCGTCGGCACGGCCGGTCCGCAGCTCGGCGGGGGTGCTGTCGAGGGCGGCGGCGACCCGGACGAAGCCTCCCGGGTCGAAGCCGGGCCCGGCGTCCAGCAGGCACCGCAGGTAGCGGGGGGCCATCGCGGCCCGGTTGGCCAGGGCCTCCTCGCTCAGGCCCAGCTGCTCGCGCCGTTCGGCGATCCGACGGGCCACGGCGGCGGGGTCGGCGGTGTCGGCGGTGTCGTTCACGGTGGTGACTCCTCGGCTGGCCGGGGGCCGTCGGGCCGCGCCCGGGCGACGACCGGGCCGGCTCCATCCAAGCGCCCGGCCGACGGCAAGTCGAGCAACGGCGGGGCCCCGTGCGTGTCGGTCCGCGAGCCCGCACCCCCGCCCCGACAGCACGCCCCGGCCGCCGCCGCGCGTCCACCCGGTGGCCTACGAACGCGGACCCACGGGGCATAGACCCGGCCTATGACGCCATAGATCACCACCGCCTACTTCCCAGGTCATCCGTAGGGTTTGCTAAAAAGGTTCAGACCACGTTTGCAACCGCGCCCGACCGGAGGACCACCGTCATGCCCCGCCCGATCCGAGTCGCGATCGTCGGAGCCGGCCCCGCCGGCATCTACGCCGCGGATGCCCTGCTGAAGTCCGACGCCGCCCAGGACCCCGGTGTCTCGATCGACCTGTTCGAGCGGATGCCCGCCCCGTTCGGCCTGATCCGCTACGGGGTCGCGCCCGACCACCCGCGCATCAAGGGCATCGTCACCGCCCTGCACCAGGTGCTCGACAAGCCCCAGGTCCGGCTGTTCGGCAACGTCGACTACCCGAACGACCTCGCGCTGGACGACCTGCACCGCTTCTACGACGCCGTGGTCTTCTCCACCGGCGCGATGGCCGACCGGGCCCTGGACATACCCGGCATCCACCTCGACGGCTCCTACGGCGCCGCCGACTTCGTCTCCTGGTACGACGGGCACCCGGACGTCCCCCGGACCTGGCCGCTGGAGGCCGAGAAGGTCGCCGTCCTGGGCGTCGGCAACGTCGCCCTGGACGTCGCCCGGGTGCTCGCCAAGACCGCCGACGAGCTGCTGCCCACCGAGATCCCGCCGAACGTGTACGAGGGCCTGAAGCGCAACCGGGCCGTCGAGGTGCACGTCTTCGGCCGCCGCGGCCCCGCCCAGGCCAAGTTCAGCCCGATGGAGCTGCGCGAGCTGGACCACTCCCCCACCATCGAGGTGATCGTCGCCCCCGAGGACATCGACTACGACGAGGGCTCGATCGCCGAGCGCCGCGCGGTCAAGCACGTCGACCTGGTCGCCTCGACCCTGGAGAACTGGGCGATCCGCGACGTCGGCGACCGCCCGCACCGGGTGTACCTGCACTTCTTCGAGTCCCCGGTGGAGGTGCTCGGCGAGGACGGCCGGGTGGTCGGTCTGCGCACCGAGCGCACCGAGCTGGACGGCACCGGCAACGTGCGCGGCACCGGCGGCTTCACCGACTGGGACGTGCAGTCGGTGTACCGCGCGGTCGGCTACTACTCCGACGAGCTGCCCAAGCTGCCCTTCGACCCGGCCTCGGGCACCGTCCCGCACCAGGCCGGACGGGTCCTGGGCGGCGACGGCTCGCACCGCACCGCCACGTACGTGACCGGCTGGATCAAGCGCGGCCCGGTCGGCCTGATCGGCCACACCAAGGGCGACGCCAACGAGACCGTCGCCTGCCTGCTGGACGACCACGCCGCCGACCGCCTGCCCGGCGCCGTCGAGCCCGACCCGGCGGCCGTGGAGGAGCACCTGCGGGCGCAGGGCGTCCGCTTCACCACCTGGGACGGCTGGAAGCTGCTGGACGCCCACGAGCGCGCGCTCGGCGAGGCCGAGCAGCGCGAGCGGGTCAAGGTCGTCGAGCGCGAGGACATGCTCCGCCACAGCGGCGCCTGAGCCGCGGGGGAACGGCGGGCGGCGGGGTCCCGGCACGGAGCGCCGCCGCCCGCCGAATCCCGCGGACATCGACCCCGGAACCCCTCCGGAGCCTTCCCCCCGGGATTCCCGCCGTTTCCGCTTTCCGCACCGGGAAGCGCGCAGCGGGAGGCGGGCAGCGGAAAGCGGGGGGCGGGGGGCGGGCAGCGGGAAATGCGCGGGCCCCCGCCGACCGTCCCGCCCCCACCGGGGTACGTCCGTCAGGGGCGGACGATCGGCAGCAGCAGCTCGTCGACGATCTCCGCCGGATCGAGCTGCACGGCCTCCCCGCCGCACATCTTGATCCGGTACAGCAGCAGCGCCGGCACCAGGTCGGTGACGAGCGGGGTGACCGATCCGGGGCGGACCTCTCCGCGCTCGGTGCCGCGGTCCAGCACCTCGGCGATCAGCGCCGTCGTCGGCCCGACCACCCGTTCCAGCACGATCTCCACGAAGGCGCGCGCCCGCCGGTGGTCGAGCTCGCTCATGACGGCCCGTACCGCGGCGCCCAGCTCGCTGACCATCGCGGCGCGCAGCCTGGTGACCACCTCCAGCAGGTCGCCGCGCAGGCTGCCGGTGTCGGGGGCCGGTCCGGGGGCCGGCAGGCTGGCCCGCAGCGCGTCCTTGACCAGCTCCTCCTTGGAGGACCAGCGGCGGTAGAGCGCGGCCTTGCCGGTCTGTGCGGCGGCGGCCACCCCCTCCATGGTGAGCCGGGCGTAGCCGTCGGTGGTGAGCTGCTGGAGGACCGCCTCGTAGATGGCGCTCTCCAGTGCCTCGCCGCGCCGCCGCTGCGGGACGCCCGTGTCCGGTCCGTGCCCGGCATCCGTCTCAACGGCCATGCTCGCCCACCTTCTTCATTCGCCTTTCCTCGCACCCTTCGCAGCACGCATCGGCCGCCGGATCTCCGGGAAATCCCGGTCCGGCCGCGTGGGCGCCCGCACATCCGCAGGGTGAAGCATTGCGTATATCACGATTTTCGACGGCCCGGGCGTCCCGGGAACCACTGTCGATGTTAGTGAACGAACCCGTCCCGCCGTGTTCCGGGAAACGGCCCGACGACCGGGCCCGCGCCGAGCCCGGCGACCCCTCCCCCACGACGGGACCGGGACGGGACCGTGGCCCCATGCGGCTGGGGCGCCGTCAGCGATGGCATGGAGGAGCGGGTCGAAGCCGGACCCGCCTGCGGAATCCCCGTGGAGGACCCCATGACCGACAGAACGGCCAGCACGGCGCTGGTGGCCGCCGGTGTCACCGCGGTCTTCGCCGCGGTGAGCGTCGCCGCCGCCATCCGGGCCTGCAGGTGCCCGGTCCCGGGCGGCGAGGGCGCCCCGGGAGCGAAGCACCACCATCCCGGCCCCAGTGCCACCACCAGCCTCTCGAACCCCACTCCCCGCCGCTGCACACCCCCGAACTGCCGCTGACCCCGTCTTCACCATCCCCTCTCCCGCCCCCGGCCGCCCGGCGCGCCGGGGGCGCTTCGGTCCGCGAGGGCACACGGCGCGGGCCCACCGTGCAGGCGCTCACCGAAGGAGCTCGCCGAAGGCTCACCGGCGGACGAGGCCCTGCGCGAGGTCCCGCCCTCACCCGCTCGCGGGCCGGCGCGGGAGCACCGCGTGCACCCGCGTCCCGTGCCGCAGGGCGTCCACGGTGCAGCTGCCGCCGATCTCCGCGGCCCGCTCGGACATCGACTGGATCCCCACCCCCGGGTGCACCGGCAGGCCGTGGTCCGGGCCCTGCCCGTCGTCCTCGACGTCGAGCCGCAGCCGCCCGGCGTCCACCCGGACGGACACCGTGGCGCTGCTCGCCCGGGCGTGGCGCAGCACGTTGTTGAGCGCCTCCGCGGTGATCCGGTAGACGGCGACCTCGACGGCGGCGGGCAGCGCCGGCAGCGGGTCGGGCTCCAGCCGGGCGGTGACGGTGAGGTCCGGGCCGCTGAAGGTCTCGGCGAGCCGGTTGAGCGCGCAGGACAGGCCGTAGTCGCCCAGCGCGGTGGGCCCCAGCCGGTCGGTGATCCGCCGGACCTCCCGGACGGCCGAGGCGAGGTCGTCCGCGACCCGGTCCAGCACGGTGGCGAAGCGCGCCGGGTCGTCCACCGCCGCGGCGGCCTGGAGGCGCAGCCGCAGCCCGGCCAGCATCGGGCCGATCCCGTCGTGGATGTCCCGGCGCAGCTGGCGGCGCTCCTCCTCGCGGGCGGCGACGATCTGTTCCCGGCTGGCCCGCAGGTCCTCCGTCAGCTGGAGCGAGGCGACGGCGGGCGCGGCCTGGTCGGCGAGCGAGCGCAGGATGTCGCGGTCGCTGCCGTCGAGCACCCGCTGGCCCCGGCGCGGGGCGACGACCAGCCGCCCGATGCGGTCCCCCCGGTGCACCAGCGGGAAGGCCTCGTCGCTGCCGGAGAGCTCCCCGACGGCGGCCAGCGACCGTTCGCCGCCCCGGGTGGAGACGGTCAACTCCACACCGGGCAGGAGCAGTTCGTCACTGACGGTGCGGCACAGCACGGCCGGGACCTCCTGTGGGTCGACGGTCTGGCTGACCCTCCCGGCGAGGCTGCGCAGCACCTGGTACGGCTGCGCGCGCGAACCGTAGTACCAGCGGTCGACGACGTCGGAGGCCCAGCGCACGCCCTTCGGAAGGCCGGTGGCGAGCAGGAAGACGGCGGCGACCACCACCAGCGCCCCGAGTCCGCGCCCGGGCATCAGCATGGTCGACAGCAGGCAGGCCACCACCACGAAGACCACGGCCAGCCCGGCGGCCACCAGCAGGCCGACCAGCACCCGCCGGGCGGCCCGGTCGAGGTGCCACGAGCCGTCCCGGACCACGACGGCGGCCAGGGTCACCGTCCACAGCGCCGAGGTGACGGCGAACGCGGCGTACGCGAGGGCGCCCTGGTCGAAGTAGTAGCCGAGCTCGGCCCCGCCCCACAGCAGGTAGACCCCGAGGGCGGTCAGGACGTTCTGGCGGCGGCGCCGGGAGACCCCGCGGACGCGGGACAGCGGCACCAGCACCACCAGGACCGTCAGCGCGACGTACACGACGAGCTGGGTGTCGAGCATCCGGTCGTTGAAGCCCTGCAGCCAGTTCGCGAGGCCGCTGCCCGCGAACGGGTTGGGCCGGCCGAACACGGTGGGCCCGGCGACGTAGTAGCTCGCCGGAGGCAGCCGCCACAGGGCCACGGCACCGATCGCCCACCACCACCGCCCGCTCGGCAGCGTCCCGAACGGCAGCCACAGGGGCAGCGCGTGCCACAGGGCGCCACTGACGGTGTCGCACAGCGAGGACAGGACCGCCACCGCCCCGACCACGTGCGGATCGCCCCCCTGGACCCAGACCGGGGCCTCCGCGGCGACCGGGACGATCGAGGTGGCGCCGTACACGAGCAGCACCCAGCCGAGCTGGTTGCCCGGCCGGTGGGCGTGCAGCAGCACCCCGCCGGCGACGGCGGCGAGGCCGTACCCGAGCACCGCCAGGTCGTGGACGGGCACGGAGACGCCGGGCGCGCCGAGGTGGCTCAGCACGTACCCGACCCACAGGCCGCCGACCACCAGGCAGAGGAGCGCGCACAGCCCGGCCGCGGCCAGTTGCCGCTCCGCCGGACCGGATCGTGGCCGCCACCAGGCTCTACGCGTGCTCTCCGCAGCCATCTGCGCCCTCTCCCTCGTCGGGCCCCTCCGGATCCCTGAAGTCTGCTGCACCCGTTGTCCCGGGTGCATGAGGCAGCGGCCCCGACGGCCCTCGTGGCGGCGCGGGGAGGGCCCCGCCGGGCCGTCAGACGTGCTCCGCCAGCACGGCCCGCACCTGCGCCAGCAGCGTCCGGTGGTCCTCGCCGTACGTCACCACCGCCGCGTACACCGCGTCGATCGCGGCCCGCAGCGAGTCCGGCTCGGCCGCGCCGACCACGGCGGGCAGCGCCATGTGCGGCTGCGACACCGGCCAGTCGGGCTCGACCGGGCCGAAGCCGGCGGCGGAGCCCCGGACGGTGTAGCCGAAGGTGCCGAAGGCCGCCCCCTCGGCGAAGACCGCTCCCTCGGCGACGGCCGTCGCATCGGCGAAGACCGCTCCCTCGACGGCGGGTGCCGGGGGGTGCGGCACCTTGGCGTCGAACGGCTCCGGCCACGAGGCGGGCTTCGGCTGCGGGAGGGGCACCGCCCACGGTCCGTCGGGGTCCGGGTGCGGGGGCCGGAAGGGCTCGCGCTCCGGCGGGACGGCCCGGCGGACCGCCCGGTCGGGCACGCGCGGGTCCCCGGCCAGGACCTGCCAGAGCGCGACCCGGTCGTCGAAGGGCGGAGGCAGCGGGCGGTCCTCGTCCAGGGCGGTCAGCGCGGCGGCGACCCAGTCGAGCTCGGCGAGGCCCGCCACCGTGCAGGCCCGCCGGGCGGCGAACCGCGCCACCGCGTACCGGGCCCGCGGGCCGGCGTCGTCCAGGGCGTGCAGCAGGGGCGCGTCGAACTCCAGCAGGCCCCGGACGTTGCCCGTCACGCCGCGCAGGGCCGCGCTCGGCCGCCGTCCGCCCCACTCCCACAGCTCGGCGGCGGCCCGGTTCTCCTCCGCCACCCGCTCCCGGGCGAGCCGGGCCCGGTCCTCCTCCGCCGCGCGCTCCTCGGGCGTGGGCGGCGGCGGCAGCTTCCGGGCGCAGTCGTGCCAGTAGGCGGCCTGCGCCGAGGTCTGCCGCAGGACCCGGTCGGGCGCGGGCGGGGCCGGCCAGAACTGGAGCAGGTAGCGGTCCACCGGCGGCTCGCCGGACACCAGGGTGTCGAGCCGGTGCCCCTCGTCCATGCCCCGGGCGCAGTAGCGCACCCGGTGGTCCGTCTCCGCGAGGTCCAGCTCCCCGGCGACGCCGCCGCCCCACTCCACCAGGCTGCACTCGTCGGAGGCGGGGCGGAACGACACCTCCACCACGTCCTCCCAGCCCTCGTCCAGCGGCGGGGCCTGCTCGTGCACCTCCACGGTGAACCCGACCGTCCCGGTGTGCAGACCGGTGGTCAGCCAGAGCGCGCCGGGAACGGCCGCGCCGCAGAGCCCGGAACGCTGACCGGCGAACGCGTTCGCCAGATCGGGCCCCGCGCCGTCGGGATCGCTCTCCACGTAGAGCTGCCCGTAGTGGACCCGCACCTCGCCGTCGACCGGCCTGCGCACCATCACAACACCCTCCCCGGAAGCAGTACGGCACGAGCCTAGGAGGCACCACCGACAGCGCACCCACCGAGCCCGCCCCGACGGACCGCCGGCACCGCGCCGCGGTCCGTCCCGAGAGGCGGCGGGCACGGCGCCCGCCGATACTGGGGCCGCCCGGACTCTTGCGGAGGAACCCATGGACTACGGTCTCGGCGTACGGCTCGACCGGCCGTTCTCGCAGGCGGTGGAGGCGGTCACCGCCGCGCTCAAGGAACAGGGCTTCGGCGTCCTGACCACCATCGACGTCCGGGCGACGCTGCGCGAGAAGATCGGCGCGGAGATCGAGGACTACCTGATCCTCGGCGCATGCAACCCCGCCCTCGCCCACCGCGCGCTCCGGGCCGACCGCCGCATCGGGTTGCTGCTGCCCTGCAACGTGGTCGTCCGGGCCGACGGCGACGCCACGGTGGTCGAGGCCGTCGACCCGCAGACGATGGTCACCCTGGCCGGCCCCGGCGGCGGCCTCGGCGAGGTCGCGGACGAGGCGGCGCGGCGGCTGACCGCCGCCCTGGACACGCTGCGCGGATGAGGAGCACACCATGACCGCACCCGTCGTCGCCGGATTCGACGGCTCGCCCGAGAGCCTCGCCGCCACCGAATGGGCCGCCCGCGAAGCCCGGCGCCGCGCCTGCCCGCTCGACCTCCTGGAGGCGTGGCCGTGGCCGCACCGGGACGTCGTCGGCAGCGAGGAGACCTACCGGCACGCGCTGGACCGGCTGGAGCACCGGGCCGAGGAGCTGCGCCCACTGGCCGGCGACGGGCCGGTCACGTCGGCGATCGTCCCGACCGACCCGGCCGAGGCACTGGAGGCCGCCGGGAACTCGGCCTCCCTGCTGGTGCTGGGGTCACGCGGACTGGGGCCCGTACGCGGCTTCCTGGTCGGCTCGGTGAGCCAGGAGGTGCTGCGCCGGGCGAGCTGCCCGGTGGTGCTGGTCCGGGCGGAGCCGGTCGAGTCCGACGGCCCGGTCCTGGTCGGCCTCGACCTGACCCACGCGATGGACGACGTGCTGGCCTTCGCCTTCGACGCGGCCGCCCGGCGCGGGGCGCCGCTGCGGGTCGTGCACATCTGGGCGCCCCCGGTCGCCACCGAGTACATGGCGCTCCAAGCCGTCGGCGGGCTCAAGGGCGAACTCTCCGCCGTCGAACGGACCCGCTTCGCCGAACAGCTGGACCCGTGGCGCGAGCGCCACCCCGAGGTGTCGGTGACCGCCGACCTGATCCAGGGCAGCCGCTCCGTGGCCCTGGTGGACGCGGCGGCCGGAGCCCGGCTGCTCGTCGTCGGCCGCCGCATCCGCCGCACCCTGCTCGGCGCCCACCTCGGCCCCGTCGCCCACGCCGCGATCCACCACGTGGTCTGCCCGGTCTCCCTCGTCCCGCACGACTGACGGGCTTCGGCAGGGCGTCACCGGGTGCGCGACGCCACGCGTGGTGCGCCGGGAGACCAGCCGGCACTCCGGTGAGGGTTCTCCGCGGGCTCCCGCTCACCAGGTCACGGGCAGTGACCGCATCCCGTAGATGAACGAATCCGTGCGGAACTCGCGCTCGCCGGTCAGCCGCAGCCCCGGCAGCCGGCGGAACAGCGTCTCCAGGGCGATCTGGAGTTCGGCGCGGGCCAACGGCTGGCCCAGGCACTGGTGCACGCCGAAGCCGAACGCCAGGTGCCGCCGGGCGTCCCGGTCCAGGTCCAGCTCGTCCGTCGCCCGACGGCCGGCGCCGCCGAACACCGCGTCGTCCCGGTTGGCGGTGGAGAGCATCGCCATCACGCCCTCCCCGGCCCGGACGGTGACGCCGCCCAGCTCCACGTCCTCCAGCGCCACCCGGGGCAGGCCGGTGTGCACGATGGTCAGCAGCCGCAACAGCTCATCCACCGCACCGGGCAGGGTGGCCGGGTCGGCCAGGCCGGGGATCTGCTCGGGGTGCTCCAGCAGCAGCGCGGTCGACAGCGAGATCATGCTCGCGGTCGTCTCGTGCCCGGCGATCAGCAGCAGCACGGCCATGCCGGCCACGTCGTCCGGCGTCAGGTCGTCCCGCGCCGCGAGCCGGCTGAGGGCGTCGTCCTCCGGCTGTGCGCGCTTGCGGGCCGTCAGGTCGCGCAGGTAGTCCCGGACCTCCTCCTGGGCCTCCCGGAGCTGCTCCACGGTGCTCTCCCGGCTGAGCATCGTGCGGCTCAGGCTCTGGAAGCGGTCGTGGTCCTCGTACGGCACGCCGAGCAGCATGCAGATCACCAGCGAGGGCACCGGCAGCGCGAAGTCGGTGACCAGGTCGGCCGTGGTCCGGCCCGCGGTCATCCGGTCCAGTGTCCCGTCCACGATCCGCTGGATCTCCGGGCGCAGCGCCTCCACCCGCTTGACCAGGAACTCCCCGGTGATCATGCGGCGCTGGCGGGCGTGCTCGGGGTCGTCGAGCCGCAGGAAGTCCGGATTGTCGGTGATCAGTTCGCGAGCGCCGGCGACGAGCAGCGGGAAGGCCGGGTGGCGTATGTCGGCGCTGAACCGGCGGTCGGACAGCACGGTGCGGACCTCGGCGAAGCCGGTGACCAGCCAGCAGAGGTCGCCGTCGGGCAGTTCGGCCCTGGTCACCGGCCCGGTGGCGGCGGCCTCGGGGTACGCGGGCGGCGGGCCGAACGGGCAGCCGCCGGAGTGCCGGGCCGGCAGCAACGGGACGGCGGGGGCGATGGGCGCGGTGGGTGTGGTGGTCACGGTGGGAGTCTCCTCACGTCGCGGGTGTCCTCGTGGGGTTCAGGGAGCCCGGGAAGGTGCCCAGCGGCCTGCGGGGCCGGCGGCGGAGGTCCGTCAGGCCCCGGTCCGCGCGGACTCGTCCCCGGTGACGGTGATCGCCCGGCCCGGGCAGAGCTCGGAGGCGAGTCTGACGCCGTCGAACTGCTCGGGCAGCAGAACGGTCTGACGGATCGTCACGAGACTGTCCCGCTCGTCCTGGTCGAAGACCGCGGGGGCGTTCGTCACGCACAGGCCGGAGCTGCAGCAACGGTCCCGGTCGACGCTCACCTGCATGTCGGGCACCTTTCGCCAGGGCGGCACCGACTGCCCGGCGGCCGCCGCTTGTTGTCCCGGTCAACCTAGCCGTCGCCGGTCCGCCTACTGAGGGGTACGGCGGCCGGATCGAGAATGGCCGATTCGGCCCCTGTGCGTGAACCCCCTTGCGGCGTAGTGCGTTTCCATCGGCGGTACTTCCCGGGCGGGTCGGCGGGCCCGGGCGCGCGGACGGCCTCACGAGCCTTCGTCGGCGGCCGACTCCCGCACGGAGGCCACCGTGTCGGCCTCGGTGGCCCTCTCCTGCGGCCGGTGGCGCACCACCCGGGCGCACCGCGGGGACGGCCCGGCGGGGTAGCGGGCCCGCGCTGGACGCCGTCGAAGGCGACCCCGCCGACCGGTTCCGGCCGGACCGGCACCGTCCGGGCGTCCTGCCCGGCCTCCCGGGCGGGCAGCTCGGCGGTCTGCCGGGCGGACGTCCGGCCGGTCGGCTCCGCGGATCCGGCGGGCGACGACGTCGGGGTGGGACATCATCGGCACGTGCGAGGAGTCGATCTCGACGGTGCGCGACTTCGCCCGCCGGGATTCGAAGCGCTCCAGGTCGGGCGCGAGCGCCCGGTCCTGCTTCGAGACGACGAACCAGGACGGGATGTCGCGCCAGGCGGCGGCCGGTTTCGCCGGCCCCGCCGGAGGGCGGCCGCTCCCCCGCCGCTCACAGCTCCCCGGCCCGGTACCGGGCCGCCTCCTCCTCCAGGACCGCCGGGTCGGGCGTGCGGTGGCGGACGGCGCTCACCCACCGGTGGGCGAGCGCCCCGAGGTCGGCGGGCGCCCCGAGGTCGGCGGGCCGCTCGGCCGTCGGGCCGCCGAGCAGTGCGAGCAGCCCGGCGGCCGCCGGGTCGTCCTCGTCGCAGACGGCGCAGAGCGTGGCCTCCTTGAAGCCGGTCACCGGCTTCCCGGACCGGTTCGGCCAGGAGTGCGGGTAGCGGGCGGTCAGCAGGGCGGGGTTGCCGCAGCGCCGGCAGGGCGGGAGGGCGGCGGTACGGACCTCGATGCCGGCGGGGAACTCGTTCGGGGCCGTCATGCCGGGCCCGCCCAGGCGTCGGCGCCGACAGCGGCCTCGATGTCGGAGGCCATGGCGGCCGTGAACTCGGCCGGGTGGTTCGCGCTCAGGTGGGCGGTCCAGGAGGATACGAGGCCGTAGCCGGCGGTGTGCGACGTGTTGAAGGCGTAGCCGGCGAACGGCAGCATCACATCCCACAGGGCCTTGATCGACTCACCGGAGTAGCCTCCCGCACGCATGCCGGCGTGAAACCTCTCCCGTTCGGCGGCCAGGACGTCCGGCTTCCTCTTTCCCGTCGCCCGGCGCGGCACGTCCGGCGCCGCCCGGGGCGCGGCCGGCCGGTCGGCGGGCGATGGCCATGGTCTGCTCCTGGTGGACGAGCAGGTGGCGGGTGGAGCCCTGCCTCCTCGCGGTCCGCCCCGACCGCCCCGCCGCCATCCGGCTGCCGGGCGGGCCGCGGACGTGGGACGGGGCCGGCGCGCCCGTGCGGGTGCGCCGGCCCCGTGCGGGGGTCGAGGCCGGTCAGCCGGCCGTGAAGTAGCCGTAGAGGTCGGTGATCAGGTCGACGCCGGCCGAGTTGTTCCGCAGCCGGATCACCCCGTTCGTGCCGAGCGGGACCTGGGCGTGGTTGGCCACCGTCTGCCCGGCGCGGAAGTTGAGGTTGCTGGTGCCGGGGGCCGGGGTGAGGTCCGGGTAGGCGATGACGTGCCCGTCGGAGAGCGGGCCGGTCGCGGTCAGGTTGACCACGCCGGCCACGGCGTTCGCCGGGACCGGGCCGGCGCCGCCGACCCGGACGGTGGTCTCCGCGCCGGGGCCGAGGGCGGACAGCGGTGCGACCCGGGTGTCCTGCAGCCGGACCGGGATGACGGGGGTGAACCGTCCGGTGGCGCCGCCCCCGTAGTAGCCGACGACGTCGGCGATCACGTGGGTGGAGCCGTCGTTGTTGTAGACGTCCACCGTGCCGTCCGGGCCGAGCGGCACGATCACCTGGTTCGCCACCGTCTGTCCGGGCGCGAAGTTCAGGCTGGACGTGGCCGGCCGGCCGCTCTGCCCGCCGGGCCGGGCCGCCAGGTAGCCGTTCGCGGTGGGCTCGGTGGCGGTCAGGTTGAGGGCGACGGCCTTGGCCCCGGCCGGGACGCCCGCGGCGCCGGCCACCTTCAGCGGCAGCGAGGCGCCGGGCGCCACCTTGGCGCCGGACCGGCGGGTGTCGGCGAGCCGGGTGGGCGGCAGCGGGGCGTAGCCGTCCTGGGCCTGCGGCAGGTAGTAGCCCATCAGGTCGACCACCACGTCGACGGTGCCGGCGTGGTTGGTGAGGCCGAAGTTGTAGCCGCCCGTCGACGTGACCGGCACGGTCACCAGGTTGGCGACGGTCTCGCCGGGGGCGACGTTCAGGCCGGAGGTCCCGCTCGGGGCGCCGCCGATGGTGGAGGTGTCCAGGTGGGTGCTCGCGGTGGCGCCGGTGGCGGTGATGTTCACGACCGCCGCGGTGGCGCCCTGCGGGAGGCCCGCGATGATCGGCCGGCTCTCACCGGGCCCGAACCCGCCGGCGCGGCCGGGGTCGTTCGCCGGGTCCCGGGTGTCGTAGATCCGCTTCGGGGCCACCGGGACGAAGCCCGCCGGGGCGAAGCCCACGCTGACCGCGGTCGTGGCCCGGTCGGTCTGCCCGGCGGTGTCGGTCACGGCGACCGAGGCGGTGTAGGTGCCGGGTGTGGTGTACATGTGGCTCGCGTAGTCCTTGGCCGAGGTCTCGACGGGCGAGCCGTCGCCGAAGTCGTACGCGTAGGAGGCGATCTCCCAGGGACTGGTGCTCTTGATGGCGCTCAGGGAGAACTGGAAGCCCCCGGAGGGGTTCGTGGCCTCCAGCACGGCCTTCGCCGGGCCGGGGTCGCTCACCTTCACCGTGCCGCCGTAGGCCCCGTACCCGTCGCCGAGGCTGGTGAGCCGCTGACCGTACGCGTCGGTGACGGTGACGGTGATCCGGTAGTCACCCTTGGTGGTGTAGGTGTGCGGGACGGTCCTCTCCGCGCTGGTCACCGGGGCGCTGCCGTCGCCGAAGTCGAAGGTGTACGTCTGATCGGACGTCCACTCGTTGTGGGCGGAGGCCGTGGCCCTGACCGTCAGCGGGTAGGCGCCGCGGTCCAGGTCCGTCGCGACGGACGCGTCGATCAGCCCGTAGCGCTCGTACGCGCCGCGGTCCCGGTGGCCGCCGCCCGGGGCGTTCGGCACCTTCGGGTCGTCGATGACCGGCCGGCCGGCCTGGTCGGTGTCGGGCAGGCCGGGTGCCGAAGGGTCTCCGGAGTCGATCGACGCGGACCACTCCTCCGGGAGGCTCGGCACTACCCCGCTGACGGTCGGCCCGGATTCGGCGAGGTCGTGGGCGGCCTGGCCGGTGGCCGCCCGCAGGGCGGGCAGCCGGTAGGCCGTTCCGGCCCAGCGGTAGCCGCCGTCGCCCTCGTCGGTGACCAGGTTGTAGTCGACCTTGGTGTCCGCCACCGAGCCCGGTCCGACGTCGAGCTGGGCGGCGCCGGGGCGCTTCCCGCTCACGTTGCGCACCAGGACGTTGTTCTCCACCACGGCTCCGGCGGAGGCCCCGGCCAGGACGATCCCCGAGTCCCGGTTGTAGCTGACCGTGTTCCCGGTGACCACCGCCCCCGGGGAATCCGTCACGGTGATGCCGGTCGAAGACTGCGCGATGTCGTTGGTGGTCACGACCGCGCGCCGCACTCCGGCGCCGATGCCGATGCCGTCGCCGACGCTGAACTGGCTGCGGCTCACGGTGACGTCGCTGCTCGCCCCGGCGACGGAGAGGCCGCCGGTGAACGTCGCGTACGAGCCCTGGACGAAGAGCCGGTCGAGGGTGACGGCCGAGGAGTCCGTGACGGCGACGGCCGTGTCCTGCGCGAACGCGAAGAGCTCGCGCACCTCCACGTCGTGGACCCCGGTCAGGGTGAAGGCGTGGACGCCCTGCTCCTCCCGCGGCGCCATCACCCAGACCCGGGGCCCGGTGTTCGGCCAGCCGGGGGCCCACTCGCCCACGAACCCGATCGGGTGCCCCGGCGTGCCGGAGCGGCGGACGTCCACCTGCTCGGCGTACTCGCCCGGCGCGATCCGCACCGTCTGCCCAGGCAGGACGACGCCGGCGGCGGCGGCGATGGTGCAGAACGGCACGGCCCGGCTGCCCGGGCCGGTGTCGGAGCAGGACGCGGTCTTGGCCACGTACAGCTCCGTGGCGGGCTCGGCGGCGAGGGCCGCGGGCGGCGGCATGCCGACGACGGCCGCGAGGGCCGCCGCGGTCGCCGCGACGGCGGGACGAAGGCGCAAGGGGGGGAACCTCTCCGGTGGGCGCGGCCACCGGCCGCGCGGCAGGTCGTTGCGGGGGCCACGTGACGGTTCGGTGCGCGGGCCGCCGATATTTGATCACTCGTTCGACCGGGTGTCGAGATCTTTCCCGCCCGGCCCGCGGGGCCGCTGTCGGGCGGGGCTCCGCCGCAGGTCGCACCGTCGGCGAGTGGACCGCGACGGGCCGGAGCCGCCGTCCGCGGGGAACCGGCGGTTCCGGGTTCGACCGGGCCGAGCCGTATCACGTCCGGCTGACGACCGTTAGCATGACGGGTATGACGCCGACCACCGGCGCCGGTTCGCACAGATTCCAGAGCAGTGTCGAGGAGTTGACGATGAGTCGCGCTTTCCCTCTGTCCCGGACGACCGACCCCGTGGCCGAGGAGGAGCGGCGCACCATCCTCGCGGCACCGGGGTTCGGCAAGTTCTTCACCGACCACATGGCCTCGGCCACCTGGACGCCCGCCGAGGGCTGGCACGACCGCAAGGTCTCCGCGCTGGTGCCGTACTCGTTGCACCCCAGCGCCGCCGTGCTGCACTACGCCCAGGAGATCTTCGAGGGCCTGAAGGCCTACCGCCGCGCCGACGGCAGCGTCTGGCTGTTCCGCCCGGAGATGAACGCCCGCCGCTTCGCCCGCTCCGCCGAGCGGCTCGCCCTGCCGGTGCTGCCGGAGGAGGACTTCCTCACCAGCGTCGAGGAGCTCGTCCGCGCCGACGAGGCGTGGGTGCCGGACTCCGCCGACGAGAAGAGCCTCTACCTGCGGCCGTTCATGTTCGCCTCGGAGGCCTTCCTGGGCGTCCGGCCCGCCGAGGAGATCGCCTACTCGGTCATCGCCAGCCCGGCCGGTCCGTACTTCCCCGGCGGGGTCACCGGCATCACGCTCTGGGTCAGCAGCAACTACACCCGCGCCGGCCGGGGCGGCACCGGCGCCGCCAAGTGCGGCGGCAACTACGCCTCCAGCCTGGCCGCGCAGCTCGAGTCCCGCAAGAACGGCTGCGACCAGGTGCTGTTCCTGGACGACACGGGCGGCGAGGGCGACCTGGAGGAGTCCGGCACGATGAACCTGTGCCTGGTCACCTCGGCCGGCGAGCTGGTCACCCCGGGCCTCGGCAACATCCTCGACGGGGTGACCAGGGACTCGATCCTGGCCCTGGCGGGCGAGTTCGGGCTGACCCCGGTGGAGCGCTCGATCACCCTCTCCGAGCTGCGTTCCGGCGCCGCCGACGGCACGGTCACCGAGGTGTTCGCCGCCGGGACGGCCGCGGTGATCACCCCGATCGTCGGATTCAAGGGCGAGGGCTACGAGTTCACCGTCGGCAACGGCACGCCGGGCAAGCAGACCATCGCGATCCGCGAGCACGTGCTGGACATCCAGTACGGACGCGCCGAGGACGTCCACGGCTGGATGCGCCGGGTGGTCTGACCGGCCGGGGCGGCCCGACCGGGCCGCCCCGCGCGCTCAGCCCCGCGCGCTCAGCCCCGCTCGGGCACCACGACCTCGCGCTTGAGGATCTTCCCGGTCGGCCCCTTGGGCAGCGCGTCGACCGTCCAGACCAGCCGCGGGTACTTGTACGGGGCGACCCGCTCCTTGACGAAGGCGCGGATGTCCTCCGGCGTCGCCGACGCGCCCTCGCGCAGGACCACGGCGGCGGCCACCTCCTGGCCGTGGGTGGGGTGGGGGACGCCGATCACCGTCGCCTCGGCGACCGCCGGGTGCTCGTAGAGCACGTCCTCCACCTCCCTCGGGTAGACGTTGAAGCCGCCGCGGATGATCAGGTCCTTGCGCCGGTCGACGATCCGGAAGTCGCCGCGCCCGTCGCGGGTGCCGAGGTCCCCGGTGTGCAGCCAGCCGTCCCGGACGGTCTGCGCGGTGGTGTCCGGCCGGCGCCAGTAGCCCTTCATCACGTTGTGGCCCCGGATCACCACCTCGCCGACCGTGCCGTCCGGCACTTCCCGGCCGGCGTCGTCGACGATCCGCATCCGCACCCCCTCGATCGGGATGCCGACGGTGCCCGCGATCCGTTCCCGGTCGCTGCGGTTGGCGCAGGCCAGCGGCGAGGACTCGGACAGCCCGTAGCCCTCCAGCACCACGCAGTCGAAGTCGCTCTCGAAGCCGCGCAGCACCTCGGGCGGCATCGACGCGCCGCCGCCCAGGCACACCCGCAGCGAGGAGGCGTCGTACTCGGCGCGCCGCGGGTGGGTCAGCATCAGGGTGTACATGGTGGGGACGCCGAGGAAGACGCTCACCCGGTCGCGCTGGATCACCGAGAGCGCGGCGAGCGGGTCGAAGCGCGGTACCAGCGTCATGCACGCCCCGACCGCCACCGCGCAGTTGAGGCCGATCACCTGGCCGAAGGAGTGGAACAGCGGCAGCCCGCCGAAGATCACGTCCCCCTCGACCATCCCGAGCACCCGGACGCCGGCCCGGACGTTGCACACGATGTTGCGGTGGGTCAGCTCGGCGCCCTTCGGCGCCCCGGTGGTGCCGGAGGTGTAGAGGATGACCGCGGTGTCCTCTCCCCCGCGTCCGGCTGCCTCCGGCGGGCCGGACGGCTGCTCGGCGAGCGCCGCGGCGAGGGCGGCGGGCTCGACGGCGACCAGCCGGGTACCGGTCTGCCGCACGCCCTCGACCGCCTGCTCGGCGCCCGTGTGCCAGGCGAGCAGCACGGCGGCCCCGGCGTCGCCGAGGCAGTGCTCGATCTCCCGGGCCTTCAGCAGCGGGTTCATCGGGACGACCACCGCCCCGGCCCGCAGGATGCCGTAGTAGAGCACCGCGAACTCCGGCACGTTGGGCAGCAGGACGGCGACCCGGTCGCCGGGCGCGACGCCGAGGGCGGCCAGCCAGTGCGCGGCCCGGGCGCTGCGCGCCTCCAGCTCGGCGAAGTCCAGCACCTCGTCGTCGAGCCGCAGCACGGGGTGGTCCGGGCAGCGGGCGGCAGTCGCGGAGAGCAGGTCGGGGATGCCGTACGGGAGGTCCGCTCCGGCGGACGGGTCGCCGGTGGACGGCGCGGCGGCGCTCACGGCGGACGGGTCGGGGACGACGGGCATGCGGATGCTCCTCGGGGCGGCGGGACTCGGTCTGGTCCTCATACGGTCGGACGGATGCCGCTCTGTGACGCGGCGCCGTCCTCGGACCCCGCACCCGCACCCGCGGCCGAAGCCGCAGCCGCACCCGCGGCCGAAGCCGAAGCCGCGGCGAGCATCCACGGGGCGATCCGCTCCACCAGCCCGCGGTTGTGCCGGATCCAGCGGAAGTGGTCCAGCGGGCGGCCGTCCGCCTGCGCGGCGCGGTAGCTCCAGCGCTCCGCCCGGCCCGGGGGCAGCTTGGCGCACAGGTGGTCGACGGCCCGCGGCGGGGCGAGCTCGTCGCCCTGCACGTCCACCGCCAGCACCGGCAGGTCGACCCGGGCCAGCGCCCCCTCGTAGTCGGTGACGGCGCCGCGCACCCGGTAGCGGCCGGTGCGCATCTGCCGCGCCCAGTCCCGCATCAGCCGGGCCGACTCCCGGCCGCCGAAGCCGAACCGCTCACCGGGCCAGTACCCGAGCACCGCCGAGGCGACGATCGAGAACTGGCTCAGCGCCAGCCGGCGCAGGCCCGCCGGCATGCCGAAGGTCCGGTACCAGGCGGACCCGCTGGCCACCAGCACCGCGCCGGCGAGCCCGGGCCGGTACACCCCGCAGTGCACCAGGCCCAGTTGCCCGCCCAGGCTGTGCCCGAGCAGCAGGCGCGGCGCGCCCGGGAACGCCCCGGCCACCGCCTCGAGCACCGCGCCGAAGTCGTGTTCCACCAGCTCGCGGAAGCCGAAGTCGACCCCGTGCCGGGGCACCGGCCGGCTCTCGCCGTGGCCGCGCAGGTCGCAGGTGGCCACGCTCAACCCGGCCGCGTGCAGGGCGCGGACCAGCGGGGTGTAGTGCCGGGCGGCCGTCCCCATCGCCGGGAGGACGACCACCACCGGGGCGGTCGGCTCCGCCCGGGCCAGCGCCCGCACGGTGAGCCGGGCGCCGTCCGGCGCGGCGATCTCGGCGATCACGGGGAACCGGGGGGTCCTCACGTCCCGGCCTCCCCACCAGCACCCGGCCGCCAGCCGATCACCCCTGCGCCCCAGGTGATGCCGGCGCCGAACGCGGCGAGGCCGAGCAGCTTCGGGCCGTCCAGCAGGCCCTCCTCGCGGGCGTGGGTCAGGCCCAGCGGGATCGAGGCCGCCGAGGTGTTGGCGACCCGGTGCACGTTCAGGTAGAGCCGCTCCGGGGGCAGCCCCACCTCCTTGCCGACCGCGCGCACGATCCGGGCGTTGGCCTGGTGGGCGACGAACAGGTCGAGGTCCTCGCAGGTCAGGCCGCGCCGGGTGAGCACCTCCCGGGTGGCGGCGGACATCTTCTCCACCGCGTGGTCGAACACCTCCCGGCCGTCCATCCGCAGCTTGCGGTCCTCCCGGTCGGCGTAGAGCAGCGGGATCTGCTCGCCGTCGCTGCCGAGCGAGAAGCACGGCTCGGGCGCGCCGGGCACGTCGGCGACCACCGCGGCGCCGGCGCCGTCGGCCAGCAGCACCGCGGTGCCGCGGTCCTCGTGGTCGGTGATCCGGGTCAGCGCGTCGGCGCCGCAGACCAGCACCGCGTCGGCCCGGCCGGTCTCGATCAGCGCGGCGGCGTGGTCCAGGCCGTAGACGAACCCGGCGCAGGCCGCGTGCAGGTCGAAGGCGGTGGCCTGCGGCATGCCGAGCCGGGCGGCGACCTCCACCGACACCCCGGGGGTGACCCGGTCGGGGGTGATGGTGGCGACCACGACGTGCCGGATGCTCGCGGCGCTGCGGCCGGAGCCGCGCAGCGCCTGCTCGGCGGCGGCCACCACGAGGTCGGCGAGCCGGCCGTCCGGCGCCAGGAAGCGGCGTTCCTCGATGCCGGTGCGCTTGACGATCCACTCCGGGGAGGCGCCGATCCGCTCGAAGTACGCGTTGGGGACGACGCGTTCGGGCAGGGCGGCGCCCACCCCCACGATCGCGGGCGTCATGCCGTGCCTCCTTCGGCGAAGGCCGGGCCGGTGCCCATCCGGACGGCGTGCATCCCGCCGTCGGCGTGCAGGATCTCCCCGCTGACGGTGGCGGCGAGGTCGGAGAGCAGGAACAGCACCGGGCCGATCACCAGGGCGGGGTCGGTGCGGTCCCAGCCGAGCGGCGCCTCGGCCTGCCAGCGGTCGGCGATCCGGTCGAAGGTGCTGATGGCCTGCCCGGCGACGGTCTCCACCGGGCCGGCCGCCACCAGGTTGACCCGGACGCCGGACGGGCCGAGGTACATCGCCAGGTAGCGGCAGACCGCGCCGAGCGCCGCCTTGCTCACGCCCATCCAGTCGTAGCCGGCCCAGGCGCCGCTCGCGTCGAAGTCCAGTCCGACGACGCTGCCGCGCCGCCCGTCCGCGGCGAGCAGCGGGGCGAGCGCGGTGGTCAGCGAGTGCAGGGAGACGGCGGCGGTGCGCAGCGCGAGGCCGGCGTCCTCCGGCGGGGTGGTGAGGAAGTTGCCGCTGAGCGCCGTCTGCCGGGCGGCGGCGACGGCGTGCAGCACGCCGTCGACCCCGCCCCAGCGCTGCTCCAGTTCCTTCGCCAGCCGGGCGAGGTCCTCGGGCCGGGTGACGTCCAGCTCCAGCACCTCGGTGGGGCGGGGCAGGACGCCCGCCGCCTTCTCGGTGATCCGCCGGGCCCGGCCGAAGCCGGTGAGCAGGACCTCGGCGCCCGCCTCCTGGAGCGCCCTGGCGGTGTGCCAGGCGATGGAGTCCTGGTTGAGCACCCCGGTGATCAGATAGCGGCGTCCGTGGAAGCCGAGCATCACTCCTGGCCTTTCTTCACGCAGGTCGTACCGGACGTCCCCGGGGCGCCGGCCGCCGCCAGCACCAGGGCCGCGTTGTGCCCGCCGAACCCGAAGGAGGTGGAGAGGCCCGCCCGGCGGCCGCCGGGCAGGGTGGCGGGGCCGAGCGGGGTGGCGCGGCGGACCAGGTTGAGCGGACCGAGCTTCTCGTCCGGCTCGCGCAGTCCGACGGTGGGCGGGGCGGTGGCGTGGCGCAGCGCCTGCAGGGTGGCGATGGCCTCGACCGCGCCGGCCGCGCCGAAGAGGTGGCCGGTGCAGGACTTGGTGGAGGAGAGCGGGACGTCCTCCAGGGCCGGGCCGAGCGCCAGCCGCAGCGCGTCGCACTCCGAGCGGTCGTTGAGGACGGTCCCGGTGCCGTGCGCGTTGAGGTAGCCGAGCTGCCCGGGGGTGATCCCGGCCGCGCCGAGCGCCAGGGTGACGGCGCGGGCCGCGGGCTCGCCGGTCGGGTCCGGGGCGGTGAGGTGGTGGGCGTCGCAGGTGGCGCCGTAGCCGAGCACCTCGCCGAGCACGGTGGCGCCCCGGGCGGCGGCGCCGGCTTCGGTCTCCAGCAGCAGGATCCCGGCGCCCTCGCCGATCAGCAGGCCGTCCCGGTCGCGGTCGAAGGGCACCGACCGGCCGCTCTCGGACAGCGCCCCGGCGGTCCGGAACGCGGCCCGCACCAGCTCGGAGGTGGAGGCCTCGGCGCCGCCGACCAGCACCGCGTCGGCGGCGCCGGCGGCGAGCAGCAGCAGGGCGGTGCCGATCGCCTGGGTCGCGCTGCTGCAGGCCGAGGCGAGGCAGAGCGCCTCGCCCCGGAAGCCGTACCGCTGGGCGATCTGCGAGGCCGCGGCGTTGGCCATCATGGCGGGCACCATGAGCGGGGAGACGAACTCCCCGCCCTGCTCCCGGAGCACCTCGGCCTGGCTCTCGAAGCTCGCCGTCCCGCCGAGCGCGCAGCCCACCACGCAGGCGATCCGCTCGGCGGGGTAGGGCGGCGGGCCGTCCGTCCATCCCGCCTGGGCCAGGGCCTCGGCGGCGGCCACGAGCGCGAGCTGGGTGAAGCGGTCGGTGCGGCGGATCTGCTGGCGCGACAGGTGGTCGGCGGGCCGGAAGTCCCGGCACAGTCCGAGCCCGTCGCAGAGCCCGCTCTCGCCGGCCACCGCCCGCCGGTGCAGCTCGTCGGCGCCCACGCCCAGTGGGGTCACCGCGCCCAGGCCCGTGACGACGGCCCTGGGCCTCACTCCAGCCCGGCCTTGCGGCGGCACAGGGCGAGGACCTCGCCGACGGTGTACAGCTGGTCGAAGTCCTTGGGCTTCACCGGGATGCCCAGCTGCTTGCGGATGGACTGGCTGAGCTCGACCATGTCGAGCGAGTCGATCTCCAGCTCGTCCAGGGCGGCGTCGTCGACGATGCCCTCGCGTTCGACGCCGAGGTCGACGAGGGCGTCGACGACGAAGTTCTCGATGGCGGTGCGGTCCAGTGTGTCGGGCATGGCTCTCCTCGTCCGCGCGGGGCGGCGGTGGTGGTGCGGGGTGGGACGTGACGGCGGTCCGGCACGGTGCGGCGCTGCGGCCGCGGGCTCAGGCCTTGGTGGAGTGGTACGGGGCCCAGTGCCACTGCCGCCAGTAGCTCTCGGCGATGTCCAGCCACTGCTCCAGCCGGGCCGCGTCGTCCAGGAAGCGGTTGGCGCTGACCACCAGCCAGCTGTAGACGGCCTGGCTGTCCCGGCAGCCGCCGCAGTCGCCGGAGGTGCAGCAGAACTGCAGCGACTCGTAGTCGGCGCCCCAGACGTTGAACCCGGGGATGACCGGGTTGCCGTTGGCGACGCGGTCCTCGTGCTCGGGGGCGTCGACGCTGAGGCTGGGGCAGACGTCGTAGCCGAACCGGCCGCCCCAGTGCGTGCGGCCGGTCACCAGGGTCTCGATGAAGTACGGGTGGCTCACCACCGCGTGCGGGTACAGGTCCTTGACCCGCTGCGCCTCGTCCAGCACCCGCTGCTCGTTGGCGATCTTCAGCGGGGTCTCGGTGCCGTGCTCGCTGTAGAAGTTGAAGGTGACGATGTTGCCGTTCTCGGCGATCTTCCGCACGGTGGGCTCGATGTGCTCGACCCCGGCCTCGGAGAGCGCGTAGATGAACAGCACCCGCTGGTCGTCGCGGTAGTGCGAGAGCGCGGTGTCGAACAGGCCGCTGAACTTGGAGCCGTTGACCCGGATCGCGCGCAGGTCGTCGTCGAGCGGGCCGCCGCCGAAGATGCTGACCGCGATGGCGATCTTCTCGAAGCCCTGCTTGGGCATCGGGCGCAGGCCGTTGGTGGAGATGGTGATGTACGGCAGCTGTTCGACGAAGGCCTCGACCCGGCGCGGGACGAGGGTGGGCTCGCCGCCGATCAGGGTGGCCTGGTTGACGCCGTCGTCGGCGAGCTTGCGGGCGAAGGCCCGGATGCGGTCCAGGTCGGACAGCTCCTTGACGGCCGTGTCGAAGCCGCCCTCGAAGTACCAGCAGCCCTTGCAGCGGATGTTGCAGGTGTTGGTGAGGTGGACCTCGCAGGAGCGCACCTCGCGCCCCAGCCGGCGCAGCCGGTGCAGCCGTTCGGCCAGGTCGGGCCGGTCGGCGATGAGTTCGGCGGTGCGCGCCTTGGCCTCGCGTCGGCTCAGCGGGCGCTGTTCGATGGTGACGGGTGTTGCCATGGCGGTGGGCTCCTCGGGAGTCGCGGGATCGGCGTGCTACAGCTCCTGCTACTCCGGGAGGCGCAGACCCAGGTTCTTGATGCGCGGGGTGACCTTCTCGCGCCACAGGTCGCAGGCCTCGCCGTTGGTGGTCTGGCGCAGGCCGAAGCGGACGGCGAGCTTGGCGCGCTCGGAGCGCGGGCTGCCGAAGATCCGGATGAAGGTCGGCCACAGCCGGTCCAGGGCCTGCTGGAGCTGCTCGCGGCCGTCGTCGGTGGCGGCGAGGTTGCGGCACACCCGGGCGCCGTGGGCGATGTGCACCTTCTCGTCGAGGATGATCGTGCGCACCGCGTCGGCCCAGGGCCGGTAGCTGCTCTGGGCGAACTCGGAGATCATCACCATGGCCGTCTCCTCCCCGATGTAGGAGAAGATGCCGCGCTCGGCCCAGGTGGTGCAGTTGTGGAACTCCTGGGCGCGGAACAGGTTGCGCTCGGCGAGCGTCTGGTTCTCCATGTACGTGGTGTCCACGCCGATCTCGCCGAGGACCCGCTTGCCGATCTTGTAGTGGTCGTACTCCTCGGCGGCGCGCTCGGCGCAGACCTGCCGTTCCTCCGCGTCGGGGGCCAGCGGCAGGAAGACCTGCACGTAGTCGTCGCCGCCGGAGAGCTCCCCCTCGGTGTTGACGACCATCCCGCGGATGGCGATCTCCCGGTACTCCTCCGGCATCGCCAGGAACTCGTCGGGAGTGCGGACCACCACCGCCTCGTCGTCCAGAATGGAAATACCCATGGCACAACACCCCGTTTCCGAAGCAGGAATCTGAAGCAGGACATGGCGGGTGTGAGCGGCCGGGGGCCCGCTTCCACCGGGGCCCTCGATGACGACCGCAAGGAAAATGACGCCGCCCCCCAGCGGCCGGCGGAGCTCCACACCGGCTCCGCTGCAGTTGCTCGGAGCGTAGGTGCTGCATTTTGGGCCGAACAAGGTCCCTAGCGAACGGTGCCGACCGGATTCGGCCACCCGGACCCGCCGGAGCGCCCGGTTCCGCCTCGGACGGCACCGCCATGACATGCCGAATTCCCGTGCGCGTAACCGATCTTGGCCGCTGACCACGGGGAACGAAGCTGGCCGGAAGCGGGCCTGGAACGCCCCGGGCGCACCACCGGTCCGACGGTTACGCTGAGCCCCATGACCACCGACTCGAACACGGCGGTCGCCACCGTCGACGTCCTCCTGGGCCCCGATCAGCTCAATGCCCTGATCGCCGACCAGTTCCCCGACTACGCCGCCTGCCGGGTCACCGCGGTGGACGCCCGCACCCTGGTGCTGGCGGTGGACGGCGACCGCCTGCGCGTCCGCCCGGGCGGCACCGTCTCGGGCCCGGAGCAGGCCGGCCTGTGCGACCTGGCCGCGTTCCTGCTGATCAACGCCCGGCTCGGCCCCACCCTGATGGCGCTGACCAGCTCGCTGCAGATCAACTTCCTGAACCGGCCGCGCCCCGGGGCGCTGCGGGTGCACGCCCGGACGGCCAAGTTCGGGCGGCGGCTGTGCGTGGTACTGGCCGAACTGCTGGACGCCGACGACGTCCTGGTGGCCAGCGCCACGCTGACCTACGCGATCCCGCCGGCCCGCCCCGCGACGGCCTGACCGCCCACCCGCTCCCCTCCCGCCCCCTTCCCGGACCCGCCCCGCCCGATTCGCCCGGCCGCCGCCCCACCCCCGGCAGCGGGACGAATCCGACATCCTGAATACGGGGTGGGGTATATTGGCGGGACGGTCTCCACTCCCGGGAGGCCCGGAGAACGGAGAACGACATGTGCCGACGAGTCGCCTGCCGCACCTGCGGGAAGCCGACCTTCGCCGGGTGCGGGATGCACGTGGAGCAGGTCCTGGCCGGGGTGCCCGCGTCCGCCCGGTGCGACTGCGCCGCCCGGGGGCGCACCCGCAAGGGCTGGTTCCGCAGGCTGTTCGGCCGCGGCTGACCCGCCCCCCCCCTCCCGTCCGTACGCCAACAACTGGCCAGGGTGGCGCGAAAGATGACAGTAAGTCGGCCGACCTTGCGATCTTTTGGACATGGAATGATCTAAGTATTGATCCAGAGCCCGTTCCCCTCTAAATTGCGGTGCAATGTCACACTGAAGCGCCATTTGGCGTGCCCTGGGGGGATACGGTGCCGGACACCGCACTCGAAGCACCGCACCAGCCCGCGAACAAGCTGCCCCGGGTCTTCTACCGGCTGGCCGCAGGCGATGCCCTGAACACGTACGGGAGCCAGCTCGACCTGATCGCCCTCAGCCTGTTCGCCTACGAGGCCGCCGGCAACGCCCTCGGCACGGCCGGGTACCTGGTCCTGCGACTGGGCGGCGGCGTCATCGGCGGCCTGGTCGCCGGGCGGCTGGTCGCCCGGCTCGAACGACGGCGGCTGATGACGGGCTGCGCCCTGGCCCAGGCGCTGGCGCTGGTCGTCGTCGCCCTCGTCCCGGCCTCGATGCGCATCCCCGTCCTCTACCCGCTCGCCCTGGTCCTCGGCGGAGCCGCCGCGGTGGCCGCCGTCGCCCTGCGCACCAGCATCCCGGAGATGGTCGGTCCCGAACGCCGGGCCCGGGCCAACAGCGTGATGGCGAGCTGCCGGTCCACCGCGATGGTGCTCGGCTTCGCCTCCGCGGGCGTGGTGGTGGCCTGGGCGGGTTTCCGGGCCGCCCTGCTCATCGACGCGACCAGCTTCGTCCTCTTCGGGGCCCTGGTGGTCCGGCTGCCCCTGCCCACCCGCGCCGCCCGGCCCGCCGAGCCCACCGAGCCGGCGGCCGAACCGGACCCGGCCGCCGCCGAACCCCGGCGGCGCGGCCCCCGCTGGCAGGCACTGATCGTCCTGCGGGCCGCCCCCGTGGTGGGCGCCATGGCGGGCATCCGGCTGCTGGACGCCTTCGGCTCCGCCGCCCACAACATCAGCCTGCCGGTCTTCGCCAACCAGTCCTCCCCCGGCAACCCGGCCACCCTGCTCGGCACCTTCTGGGCCACCTGGGCGATCGGCAACCTCGGCGCCCAGCAGCTGGTCTCACGGTTCATGCTGCGGCGCGGCATCGAGCCCGGCGAGCGCGGCTTCGCGCTGGGCACCTGCCTGATGTCCGCCTGCTTCATCCTGATCTTCACCGACCTCCCGACCCCGCTCTTCCTGCTGGCCGCGATCGGCGCCGGCCTCGGCGACGGCTTCACCGAGATCTCCTACACCACCCGGATCCAGGCCCTCGCCGACGAGCGGCGCGGCGAGGCCTTCGGCATCCTCGCCTCCGCCGAGAACATCGGCATGGGCACCGGGATGCTGCTGAGCGGCTCCCTGCTGGCACTGCTCAGCCCGCTGACCGTGGTCGGCGTCTCGCACTCCGTCCCCATCGTGCTGGCGCTCGGCTTCCTCGTGATGGTCGCCCGCGCCCGCCGCCGCTGAGCGGCCCGCCCGGGCTCCTCCCCGAACCCCGGCGCCCCCGCGCCGTCCGCACCGCCACGCCGTCCGCACCACCACCACGTACGCACCACCACGCCGTACGTCCGCACACCCGGCGCCCCGCGCCCGTCCGCACGGCCCGCACCGCACCGCGGCGCCCCCGCGCCGCCGCCCACCGTTCCACGCCACCCGTCTCCGCTCCCCTCCCTGCCCCGGGGCGGCCCACACCCGCGCCCCGGCACCGATCCGAAAGGTGCCGAACCTCATGAGTCCCACCGGTCCCGACCACGGCCGGCTGCGCGCCCTGGAAGCCCGGCTGCTGCTGCGCCCGGAGATCGCCGACTGCGCGCTGCTGCCCGTCGAGCACGAGAACGGCCGCCCCGGCCTGCTGGCCTACCTGGTGCCCGCCGTCGACGACGATCCCGAGGCCCTGCGCCGCCGGGCCGCCGCCGCGCTGCTGGACGCCGACCCGAGCGCCGACGTACGCCTCCTGGACGGCATCGTCCGCACCCCCGAGGGCGAACCCGACGCCGCCGCCCTGGCCGCGGCCTTCACCCGGCCGCCCGCCGCGCCCGGCCCCGCCCTGCGCCACCTGCGCGAACTCACCGACCGCTGGCGGCCGTTCGGCGAGGCCTCGGCCGCGACCGGCCCCGCCCCGACGGAGCCGACGGCCGCGCCCCAGGGCCCCGGCACGGAGGCCGTCGGCGCCCCGCTGCCCGCCCCCGCACCCGACGCGCCCCGCACCCTGCCCGAGGCCCTGCGGCGCGCCGCCGAGCTGCACCCCGACCGCGGGCTGCACCTGGTCCGGGCCGGCGGCGGGACGACCAGGGTGACGTACCGCCAGCTGCTCGACCGCTCCCGCGAGATCCTCGCCACGCTGGCCTCCGCCGGGCTGCGCCCCGGGGACCGGGTGATCCTCCAGGTCCCGGAGCCGGAGCTCTACTTCCCGACCCTGTGGGCCTGCCTGCTGGGCGGGGTGCAGCCGGTGACGGTCGCCCGCCCGCCGGACTTCCACGAGCGCAACCCCGTCCTGGAGAAGCTCTGGCACGCCTGGCAGACCCTGGAGGAGCCGCCGGTGCTGGCCTGCGGCCCGGCCGTGGCGGGCCTGGAGCGGCTCGGCGAGCTGTACCCGGCGCCGGGTCTGCGGGTGATCGCCGTCGACCGGCCCGCCGACACCGACCGGCCGGACGCCACCGACCGGACGGACGCCGCCGGCGCCGAGCACGCCCCGGCTCCCGGCGACGTCGCGATGCTCCAGCTGTCCTCCGGCAGCACCGGCCGCTCCAAGGCCGTGCAGATCACCCACCGCGGCATCCTGGAGTACGTGGCGGGAGCGGTCTCCCAGGGCTGCGACCCGGCCGACACCACCGTCAACTGGCTGCCCCTGGACCACGTCGCCGGCCTGCTGATGTTCCACCTGCGCGACGTGGTGCTGGCCGCCGACCAGGTCCAGATCCCCACCGAACTCGTGCTCGCCGATCCGCTGGTCTGGCTGGACGCGCTGGAGCGCCACCGGGGGGCCCACTCCTGGTCGCCCAACTTCGGCTTCCGGCTGGTCGCCGAGGCCGTCCGGGCGGCCGGGCCGGGCCGGCACTGGGACCTCTCCTCGGTCAAGTCGCTGATCAACGCCGGGGAGCAGTGCACCGAGGCGGTGCTGGACGAGTTCCTGGCCGCCACCGCCCCGTTCGGCGTCCGCCCCGAGCACCTGCTGCTGGGCTGGGGCATGGCCGAGACCTGCACGGTGATCACCTACAAGCGCTACCACGAGGACGGCGCCCGCCGCCTGGTGCGCACCGACTCGCTGACCGGCCGGCTGGAGCCCGCCGACCCGGCCTCGGCGGAGCGCGGCACCGGTTTCCTCAGCATGGGGCGGCCCGCGCCCGGCACCCGGATGCGGGTGACCGACGACGACGGGCGGGTGCTGCCCGAGCTCTGGGTGGGCCGGCTCCAGGTGCGATCCGGCCGGGTGACGCCGGGGTACCTGAACAACCCGCCGGCCAACCAGGAGTCCTTCGTCGGCGACGACTGGTTCGACACCGGGGACCTCGCCTTCCTGGTGGACGGCGAGGTGGTGCTCACCGGCCGTCGCAAGGAGATCATCATCGTCAACGGCGTGCACTACTTCTGCCACGAGCTGGAGGACGTGGTGGCCTCCGTGGCGGGGGTGCGCTCCGGGCACGTCGCGGCCTTCGGGGTGCCGGACGAGCGCACCGGCACCGAGCAGCTGGTGATCGCCTACGTCCAGAGCGACCCGGACGCCCCCGCGCCGCCCGTCGCCGCCGAGGTGCGGCAGCTGCTGGCGGCCCGCCGCCAGCCGGCCCCCGCGCTGGTGCTCCCGGTGCCGGCCGCCGACTTCCCGCGCACCACCAGCGGCAAGATCCAGCGCACCGCGCTGCGCCGCCGGCTGCTGGACGGCGAACTCGACGAGCACATCGTCGCGTTGGACCTCGCCGAGGCCAACGCCCGGACCCTGCCGGACTGTGTGCGGCAGCTGGTGTGGGAGCCCCGCCCGGTCACGGCGGCCCCGACGGCCCTGCTGAGTGAGGAAACGATCCTGCTGCTAGGACCGTCCGGCCCCGGCACCCTCACCGAGGCGCTGGCCGCCGCCCTGCCGAACGCCCTGGTCGTGGACCGGCCGCCGACCACCGACCCCGAGGACTGGCTGCGGGCCCTCGGCGACCGGCCCGCCGACCGGCTGGTCTACCTGTGGAGCGCGACGGACGGGAAGGACGTACCCACCCCGTCGACCGACGGAGAGGACGCCTCGGCCCCGCCGGCGGACGAGGCGCTGCTCGCCCTGCTGCGGGCACTCCCCGCCCGGGCCCCGGTCGGCGAGCTGGTCTCGGTCAGCACCGGACTGCACGCCGTGCTCCCCGGCGAACTCCCCCGGCCCCGGGCCGCGTTGACCGCCGCGCTGACGGCCGGGGCACGGGCCGAACAGCTGGTGCCCACCGCCCGGCACCTCGACCTGCCCGACGGCGCACCGGCCGCGGACCGGGCCGCCGCCCTGCTCACCCTGCTCGCCGACCCCCGCCCCGAGCCCGAGACCGCCTGGCGCGCGGGCCGCCCGTGGGTGCCCCGGCTGGGCACCGCCGACACCGGCCCCGGGACCTCCCCCGCGCCGGACGGGGCCGGCTGCTCGCTGCTCACCCCCGGCGCCCACTACCTCGTCACCGGCGGACTCGGCGGGATCGCCGCCGAGCTGCTGCCCGGGCTGCTGCGCGAGTACGGCTCCCGGCTGCTCATCGTCGGCCGCAGCGACCTCGACGCCCCGACCGCCGAGGCGGCCGAGCGCCGGGCCGCGCTGCGCCGGCTGGCCGCGCAGGGCGGACAGGTCACCTACCGCCAGGCCGATGTGACGGACCGTCAGCAGTTGTCCGAGGCGCTCGCCGAAGCCGAGCGGGAGTGGGGAGCGCCGCTGGACGGCGTGCTCCACCTGGCCGGCGGCTACCGCCTCGCCCTCCTCGCCGACACCGACACCGAGGGCTGGCGCGAGGCCGTCCGCGCCAAGAGCGAGGGCACCGACCACCTCGTCGAGCTGGTCCGGCAGCGGCCCGGCGCCCAGTTCGTCGCCTTCTCCTCGATGATCGGCCTCCAGGAGGCCGTCGGCTCCACCGGGTACGCCGCCGCCAACCGCTACCTGGAGAGCACCGTCGAACGGCTGCGCCGGGAGACCGCCACCCCGGCCTGGACGATCTCCTGGGGCCTGTGGAGCGGGATCGGCATGAACCGCGACGCCGAGAACGAGCAGGCCGCCGCCGGACGGGGCATCGCCGTGCTGAGCGCCGCGCACGGCCGCCGGCTCGCCGCGCTGCTGCTGGCCGGCGCCCCGGGCCACCACTACGCCGGCCCGGACCCGAGCTCCCCCGCCGCCCGGCGCCGCCTGCTCGCCGCCGAGCCCCGCCCGGTGTCCGCCGCGGCACCGTCACCGACACCGTCCACCGCGACGCCGTCCGGCGCGGCACCGACACCGGCACCGGCCGTACGGGCCGGCGCACCCGCCGCCGGGCAGGCCGCACCCGCCAGTCTGCGCCGACTGGTCCTGGACGCCTTCGAGTCCGTCCTCGACGGCCCGCTCGACCCGGGCCGCCCGCTCGCCGACCTCGGTATCGGCTCCCTCCAGCTGATGCGGGTGCACGGCGCGCTCAGCGCCGCGCTGCCCACGCCCCCGGCGCCCACCGAGCTGTTCCGCCACCCCACCGTGGACGCCCTGATCGCGCACCTGGCCGCCGAACCGGCCGCCCCCGCCGCCGCGTCCGCCCCGGCCACCGCCCACGCCGGATCCCCCGCCGCCGGACCGGGCGAGGACCGCCGGGTGGCGATCGTCGGCCTCGCCATGCGCCTGCCGGGCGCCGACACCCCGGAACAGTACTGGCGGAACATCGTCGAGGGCGTCCGGAGCACCACCCGGTTCACCGAGGAGGAGCTGGCGGCCGCCGGGCTCCGGGAGGAGGAGTACCGCCACCCCGACTTCGTCCCGGTCACCGGCGCGATCCCCGGCATCGACCACTTCGACGCCGAGGCCTTCGGCATCAGCGGCACCGAGGCCGCCCTGATGGACCCGCAGCAGCGCCTGCTGCTGGAGATCTGCCGCCAGGCCCTGGAGGACGGCGGCTACGACGCGCCGGACCCGGAGCGCCGGGTCGGGGTCTTCGCCGGCACCGGGATGACCCTGTACGCGCTGCGCACCTACTACCAGCACACCCTGGCCACCACCGCCGACCCGGCCGAGCCGCTCGCCGCCCTGCAGACCGCGATCGGCAACCAGGCGGACTTCGCCGCCACGCGGGTCGCCTACCGGCTGGGCCTCACCGGCCCGGCGATCGGCGTCCAGACGGCCTGCTCCACCTCGCTGGTCGCGGTGCACCTGGCGGTGCAGTCGCTGCTGGCCGGGGACTGCGAGCTGGCCCTGGCCGGCGCCTCCGCCCTGCACATCCCGCAGGCCGCCGGCTACCGCTACGAGGAGGGGTCGATCCTCTCCCCCGACGGCGCCTGCCGGGCCTTCGACGCCGGGGCGGGCGGCACGGTCGGCGGCAACGGCGTCGCCGCCGTACTGCTCAAGCGCCTCGACCGGGCCCTCGCGGACGGCGACACGATCCACGGGGTGATCCTCGGCTCGGCCGTCAACAACGACGGCGGCCGCAAGGTCGGCTACACCGCGCCCAGCGTGGACGGGCAGGCCGCCGTGATCGGCCGGGCCCTGGACCTCGCGGGCGTGCCGGCCGAGAGCATCGGCTACGTCGAGGCGCACGGCACCGGCACCCCGCTCGGCGACCCGATCGAGTTCCGGGCGCTGGACCAGGCGTTCCGCGCCCGGACCGGGGCCACCGAGTTCTGCTCGCTCGGCTCGGTGAAGCCCAACATCGGCCACCTGGACACCTGCGCGGGCATGGCGGGCCTGATCAAGGCCCTGCTGGTGCTGCGGCACGGGACCATCCCGCCGCTGGTGAACTTCACCAGCCCCAACCCCGCGCTGGAGCCGGCCGGCAGCCCGTTCCGGCTGGCCGCCGAGCGCCGGGACTGGCCGCAGGGCCCCGCCCCGCGCCGGGCCGGGGTCAGCGCGCTGGGCGTCGGCGGCACCAACGCCCACCTGGTGCTGGAGCAGGCCCCGGAGACCGCGGCGGTGCCCGCGCCGAGGCCGGCCCCGACCGTGCTGCCGCTGTCGGCCCGCACCGCCCAGGGCCTGACCGAGCTGGCCACCCTGCTCCGGGACCGGCTGGACGCCGAACCCGCCCCCGCGCCCGGCGACCTGCCGCTCACCCTCGGCGCCGGCCGGCGCGCGCTGCGCCACCGGCTGGCCGTCACCGGCCCCGACCCGGCGGCCCTGCGCAAGGGCCTGGACGCCTTCCTGGCGGGCCGGGCCACCGCCGGGGCCGTCCATCGCGAGACCGGGCGCGGCGAGGTGGCGCCGGTGCTGCTCTTCACCGGCCAGGGCGCCCAGTACCGGGGCATGGCCGCCGAGCTGTACCGGGCCTTCCCGGCCTTCCGCGCCGTCCTGGACGCGTGCGACCGGCTGCACCGCGAGAGCTGGGACGAGCCGCTGCTGCCGCTGCTGCTCGAACCGGCCCCGGAGGGCACCGAGGACTCCTGGACCACCGAGGCGGCGCAGCCCGCCCTCTTCGCCCTCCAGGCCGCCTACCTGCGGCTCTGGCAGGAGCTCGGGGTCCGCCCGGCGGCCGTCGCCGGGCACAGCGCCGGGGAGTACGCGGCCTTCCACGCGGCCGGCGCGCTCGACCTGGCCGACGGGATGTTCCTGACCGCGCTGCGCGGCCGGCTGATGCACCGGCTGACCGAACCGGGCGCCATGACGGTGGTCTCGGCCGGCCCGGACCGGCTCGCCCGGCTCGACGACTGGCTGCCCGGCGTGGAGCTGGCCGTGGTCAACGGCAGGGGCCAGTGCGTGCTGGCCGGCCCGCCCCGGGAGATCGCCGCCGCCGAGGCCGTGCTGGCCGCCGACGGGGTGACCACCGAACGGCTGGCCACCGACCGGGCGTTCCACTCCCGCCTGCTCGACCCGATGCTCGACCCCTTCCGCGACCAGCTGGCCCGGCTGCGGCTGCGGCCGCTGACCGTCCCGCTGGTCAGCAACCTCGACGGCGAGGTGCTGGCCGCCGGGACCGTCCCGACCCCCGAGTACTTCCTCCGCCAGACCCGGCACACCGTCCGGTTCGACCGGGTCCTCACGGCCCTCGACGGGCAGGGCCACGAACTCTTCCTGGAGCTCGGCCCGCACCCGACGCTGACCGGCATGGGCCGCCGGGAGCTGCCGGAGCGCCACTTCGTCGCCGGCGGCCGGCGCGGCGCCTCGCCGGAGCAGCAGTTCGACGCCGCCGCGGCCGCGCTGTGGTCGCACGGCGTCCCGCTCGACTGGGCCCGCTTCGCCGCCGCCCGGGACTGGCCGGACGGACCGGCCCGCCGCGTCCCGCTGCCCACCACCGTCTTCCAACGCCGCCGCCACTGGTTCACCGCCCCTGCCCGGCCCACCACCGAGGACCCCGCCATGCGCCAGGACCCACCCCAGCAGACCGCACCGGCCTCCGCGCCGGCCGCCGTACCCGACTCCGCACCGACGCCGAGCCCCGAGGAACTCGCCGAGCAGGCCGTCCTGCGGCAGGTCGTCGAGCAGACGGCCCGCCAGCTCGGCTACGACGAGGACGCGGTCGGCACCGACGAGCCCTTCTTCGACCTGGGCGCCGACTCCCTCTCGATGATCAACATGATCCGGGACCTGGAGCGCGCGTTCCGGGTGCGGGTGTCGATGCGCGAGCTGTTCGAGGCGGCCGACACCCCGGCCCGGCTGGCCGGGCTGATCGCCTCCCGGCTGGAGCCCGCGGTGCTGGCCACCCTGCTGCCGGCCGCCCAGCCGGAGCCCGTGACGGTTCCGGAGCCCGCGCCCGCGCCCGTCGTGGTCGAGGCCCCCGCGCCCGCGCCGACGGCCCCGGTCGTCCAGGCCGCCCCGGCCGCTCCGGTCGTTCCGGCGGTCCAGGCGCCGGCGCCGCAGCCCGTGCCCGCCGCACCGGCCGTACTCGCCGTACCCGCCGCCCCGCAGGCCCCGCAGGCCCCCGCCGCGCCCGCCCCGGTGACCGACGGCACCGGCCTGATCGAGCGCCAGCTCGCGCTGCTCGGCCAGTTCTCCGACCTGATGCGCGACCAGCTCGGCCTGCTGGCGGGCGGTGCGCCCGCACTCCCCGCGGCGCCCGTCCCCGCGGCCCTGCCGGCCGCCCTGCCCGCGGCCGCCGCCCAGCCCGTCGCCGCGCCCGTCGCCCCGGCTCCCGTCCAGCCCGCCACGCCCGCCACGCCCGCCGCCGAGGCCCCGGCCCCGGCCGCCCCGCAGGTGCACGGCCCCCGGGTGACGGTCTCCCGCGAGTCCGGCATGGCCTCCGGCGGCCTGACCGACCAGCAGCGCGCCCACGTGGACGAACTGGTGGCCCGCTTCACCGCCCGCACCACCGCCTCCAAGGCGATCACCCGCCGCCACCGCCGCACCCTGGCCGACAGCCGCGCCGTGGTCGGGTTCCGCTCCGGCACCAAGGAGATGCTCTACCCGCTCGCCGCCCGCCGGGCCCGGGGCTCCCGGCTGGAGGACGTCGACGGCAACCCGTACGTCGACATCACCATGGGCTTCGGCGTCCTGCTCTTCGGCCACGACCCGGAGTTCGTCTCCGAGGCCGTCCAGGAACACCTGTCCTCGGGCCTGCGGCTGGGCCCGCGCGGCCCGGAGACCGGCGAGGCCGCCGAGCTGCTGGCCGAGCTGACCGGCACCGAGCGGGTCGCCTTCGCCAACTCCGGCACCGAGGCGAACGCCGGGGCGATCCGGCTGGCCCGCGCGCACACCGGCCGCGACAAGATCGTCATGTTCGAGGGCTCGTACCACGGCCACTTCGACCACACCCTGGGCCGCACCCTCGGCCGCGGCGCCGACCGGGAGACCGTCCCGGTCTCCATCGGCATCCCCGGCAGCGCGGTCGCGGACCTGCTGGTGCTGCGGTACGGCGACGCGGAGAGCCTCAAGGTCATCGAGGAGCAGTGCGACCGGATCGCCGCCGTCCTGGTCGAGCCGGTGCAGAGCCGCCACCCGGGCCGCCAGCCCGCCGACTTCGTCCGCTCGCTGCGCGAACTGACCACCCGGCTCGGCATCGTGCTGGTCTTCGACCAGATGCTCACCGGCTTCCGCCCCCACCTGCGCGGCGCCGAGGGCTTCTGGGGCGTCACCCCGGACATGTCCACCTACGGCAAGGTGCTGGGCGGCGGCTACCCGATCGGCGCGATCGCCGGGCGGGCCGACATCCTGGACGGCATCGACGGCGGCCACTGGGACTACGGCGACGACAGCTACCCGCCCAAGGACACCACCTTCTTCGGCGGCACCTACATCCAGCACCCGCTGGCGATGACCGCCGCGGGCGCGGTGCTGCGCCACCTCAAGGCGGCCGGCCCCGGCCTCCAGGAGCGGCTGAACGCCCGCACCGACGAGCTGGCGGCCACCCTGAACGGCTTCTTCGAGGAGGAGGAGTTCCCGCTGCGGCTGGCCCACTTCGGCTCGCTCTTCCGCTTCGAGCCGCGGGCCGACATGGAGCTGCTCTTCCCGCACCTGCTGACCCGCGGGGTCTACGTGTGGGAGTGGCGCAACTTCTTCCTCTCCACCGCCCACACCGACGGCGACCTGGAGTTCGTGATCGACGCGGTCCGCGAGTCGCTGCGCGACCTGCGGCGCGGCGGCTTCTTCCCGGCCTCGCCCGGCGTCCGGCTGCCCGCCCCGCGCCCGGCCGCCGAACTCCCCGCCGCCACCGAGGCCGTGAGCGACCGGGCCGAAGCCGTCCCGTACCGGCCGGTCAGCGACCCGCAGCGGCCGGTGGACTTCAGCCTCTACTTCTTCGGCGACTACCCGCTGGACTCCCCGGAGGACGAGAAGTACCGCATCGTCCTGGAGAGCGCCCGCTTCGCCGACCGGCACGACTTCCACTCCGTCTGGCTGCCGGAGCGCCACTTCCACTCCTTCGGCGGCATCTTCCCCAACCCCTCGGTGCTCGCCGCCGCCCTGGCCCGGGAGACCAGCCGGATCCGGCTGAACGCGGGCTGCGCCGTGCTGCCGCTGCACCACCCGGTGCGGGTGGCCGAGGAGTGGTCGGTGGTCGACAACCTGTCCGGCGGCCGGGTCGGCCTCGGCTGCGCCAGCGGCTGGCACCCCAACGACTTCCTGTTCTTCCCCGAGAACTACGGCAGCCACAAGGAGCTGATGCACCGCCAGATCGACACCGTCCGGGCGCTGTGGCGCGGTGAGCCGTACCAGGGGCGCAACGGCAACGGCGAGCCGATCGAGGTGGCTCTCCACCCGCGTCCCCTCCAGGACCTGCCGCCGATGTTCACCGCGATCGTCGGCAACCCGGACAGCTTCCGCGAGGCCGCCCGGCACGACCTGGGCGTCATCACCAACCTGATGACCCAGGACATCGCCCAGCTGGCCGAGAACATCGAGATCTACCGGCGCACCCGCGCCGAGCACGGGCTCGACCCGGAGGCCGGCCGGGTGGTCGTGCTGGTCCACACCTACCTGGGCACCGACCTGGCCACCGCCCGCGAGCAGGCCTACCGCCCGTTCTGCACCTACCTGCGCTCCTCGCTCTCGCTGTTCGGGCAGATGGCCAACAGCCTGGGCCTGACCCTGGACTTCCAGAACGCCCGCGAGGACGACCTGGAGTACGTGCTGGAGCGCGCCTACGAGCGCTACTGCGCGTCCCGGGCGCTGATCGGCACGCCGGACAGCGTCCAGGGGGTGCTGTCCGAGCTGCGGGCGGCCGGCGCGGACGAGATCGCCGCCTTCGTGGACTTCGGCCTCTCCCCCGACCTGGTCGCCGCCGGGCTGCCGCAGCTCGACGTCCTGCGCCGGGACACCCTGCGCGGCGCGCCGCTGTCCTACGCCCAGCAGCGGATGTGGTTCCTGCACCGGATGCTGCCCGACGGCGGGCAGTACAACGAGGTCAAGGCGATCGAGCTGGACGGCCCGCTCGACCCGCAGGCCCTGGACACCGCGCTGCGCGGGCTGGTCGAGCGCCACGTCGCGCTGCGCACCGTCTTCCTGGAGCAGGACGGCGAACCGTACCAGCAGGTGCTGGCGCCGCCCGCCGGCCCGGTGCTGCGGCGGGTCACCGCCGACCCGGCCGCGCACGACGCCGTCGCCGACCTGGTCAACGCCGAGGGCGCGCACCGCTTCGACCTGGCCGAGGGCCCGCTGTTCCGGGCCCTGCTGCTGGAGCGGGCCGCCGACCGGCACGTCCTGGTCCTGTCGATGCACCACATCGTGATCGACACCCTGTCCACCGTGGTGATCACCCGCGAGCTCGGCGAGCTCTACCTGGCCGCGCGGGAGGACCGCGCCGCCCGGCTGCCGGTGCTCGCCACCGGCCCGGCCACCGAGGCCGCCCGCGAACGGGCCAGGGTCGCCGCCGGCGAGTACGACGAGAGCCTCGCCTACTGGCGCAAGGTGTTCGGCGGCGGCGAGCTGCCGGTGCTGACACTGCCCACCGACCGGCCCCGGCCGGCGGTGCCGGACGGCCGCGGCCGCTCCTTCGTCCACCACCTGCCCGCCGGACTCTCCGACGGCCTGCGGGAGTTGGCCCGCGCCAAGCGGTCGACCCTGTTCATGGTGCTGCTGACCGGCTTCGCCGCCGTACTGCAGCGCCACGCCGGCCAGGACGAGATCGTGCTGGGCACCCCGGTCGCCAACCGCGCCGAGGGCACCGAGGACCTGGTCGGGTTCTTCGTCAACACCCTCGCCCTGCGCCTGGACCTCTCCGGCGAGCCGGCCTTCACCGAGGCCCTGGGCCGGGTCCGCTCCACCGCCCTGGACGCCTACGAGCACCAGCAGCTGCCCTTCGAGGTGCTGGTCCAGGACCTGAACCCGCAGCGCGACACCAGCCGCAACCCGCTCTTCCAGGTCATGGTCGAGTTCGAGAACCACATGGTCTTCGAGCTGGACCTGCCCGGGCTGACGGCCCGCCCGCTGGACCACGTCCCCGACCGCTCCGCCTTCGACCTGACGCTCTTCCTGACCAGCCTGCCCGAGGGCATCCGCTGCCACGTGGAGTACGCCGAGACCCTCTTCGACCGGGCCACCGTCGACCGGCTGGTCGGCGCCTTCGAGCGGCTCCTCACCGCCGCCGTCGCCGACCCGGAGCGCCCGCTCGTCGAGCTCACCGCCGTGCCCGACGCCGAGGCCGACACGGCCCTGGAGTGCGGCCCCGCCGCCGTCCAGGACCCGGCGCACCCGCTGGCCGTCTTCGCCGCGACGGCGGCCGCACACCCCGAGCGGACCGCGGTCGTCGCCGCCGACGGCACCGAGACGGACTACCGCACGCTGCTCGCCCGGGTCGAGGACCTGGCCGGCCGACTGCTGGCGGCCGGCGTCCGCGAGGGCAGCCGGGTCGGCGTCCTGCTGCCCCGCTCGGTGGACCTCGCCGCCGCGCTGCTGGCCATCCTGCGCCTGGGCGCCGTCCACGTCCCGGTCGACGTGCTCCAGGGCCCCGAGCGCTGCCGGCTGATCGTCGAGGACAGCGCGCCCGCCGTCCTGCTCACCACCTCGGACGACGCCCCGGCCGAGCTCGGCCTGACCGTCCCGACGGTGCTCACCGGCACCGCCCCCGACGGCGCCGCCCCCGTCGAACTGCCCCCGCTGCCCGCCCCCTCCGCGCAGGCGCCCGCGTACCTGCTGTACACCTCCGGCTCCACCGGCCGGCCCAAGGGCGTGCTGATGCACTCCGAGGCCCTGGCCCACTTCCTGGCCTGGAACCTCGCCGACCACCCCGCCGCCCGGACGATCCAGTACGCCTCCTGCGGGTTCGACGTCAGCGTCCAGGAGACCCTCACCACGCTGGCCGGCGGCGGCACCCTGCTGCTGATCGAGGAGGAGACCCGCTACGACGTCACGGCGCTGGCCGCCGTCGTCCGGGCCACCCGGGCCGAACGGGTCCACCTGCCCTACACCCCGCTGGCCGCGCTCGCGGACGCGCTCGGCGAGGAGCCGGTGCCGCACCTGCGCGAGCTGATCTCCGGCGGCGAGCAGGTGCTCCTCACCCCCGGGCTGCGGGCCTTCCTGCGCCGCAACCCCGGCTGCCGGCTCGTCAACCACTACGGCCCCACCGAGACCCACGGCCTGACGGCCTGCGTGATCGACCCGGAGGGCACCGAGCACGCGCCGATCGGCCGGCCCACCCCGGGCAGCCGGATCGTGCTGCGGGACGCCGCCGGACGCCGGGTGCCGCCCGGCGCCGTCGGCGAGATCCACGCCCTCGGCGTCCAGGTCGGCATCGGCTACATCGGCCTCGACCAGGAGACCGCCGCCCGCTTCACCGACACCCCCGACGGCCGCGGCTACCGCACCGGCGACCTCGGCCGGTGGCGGCCGGACGGCCAACTGGAGTACCTCGGCCGGGCCGACCGCCAGGTCAAGGTGCGCGGCTACCGGGTCGAGCCGGGCGAGATCGAGACCGTGCTGCGGGGCCTGCCCGGCGTGCGCGCCGCCGCCGTGACGGCGCGCCGCACCCCGGCGGGCACCGCACTCGCCGGGTACGTCGGCTGCGCGGCCGCCGAACTGCCCCGGATCGCCGACCGGTTGGCCGACCTGCTGCCCGACTACATGGTCCCCGGGCTCTGGGCCACCGTCGACACCCTGCCGTTCAACGCCCACGGCAAGCTGGACACCGCCGCCCTGCCGGAGCCGCGCCCGCTCGGCGCGGACGCACCGGAGGCCGCGCCGGCCACCGAGCTGGAGCGCACCGTGCAGCGGCTCTGGGAGGAGGAGCTCGGCCGCCCCGTCGGGGTGGAGACCTCCTTCTTCGACCTGGGCGGGCACTCGCTGGCCGCCACCCGGCTGCTGAACCGGGTCCGCGAGGCGACCGGCCTGCGGATCGGGGTGCTGGACTTCTTCCGCCGCCCCACCGTCCGCGCGATGGCCGCCCACCGGCCGGCCGTCGAGCAGCGTCCGGCCCCCGCGTACGAGGAGGGCACCCTGTGACCGCCACCCACCACGACACCCTGCCGCCGGACACGGCGCAGGACGACTGGGCTCGGCTGCTGCGCCTGCTCGACGAACGCGAGATCGCGCTGCGCACCACCACCGGCGAGCGGCTCGGCTACGTGGCCCCCGCGGGGGCCGTCGACGAGGAGGTCACCGGCCTGCTCCGGGCCCACCGCGACCGGCTGCTGACCACCCTCACCGGCGACGGGGCGGCGCTGTCCGCCGCGCCCGCCGGGGTGACCCAGTGGCGGCTGCGCAAGTCCCACAACGCGGCGGCCGACCCGGCGGTCTGGAACATCACCCAGCGGATCACCCTGCGCGGGCCGCTGGAGCCCGAGCGGCTGGCCGCCGCGCTGACGGCGGTCGTCGAACGGCACGAGAGCCTGCGCACCCGGTTCGTGGAGACCGAGCTCGGAGTGCTCCAGCAGGTGCTGCCGAACAGCCCGCTGGGCGTCCCCGTCGCGGACCTACGCGCGCTCGCCCCCGCCGAACGGGAGGCGGCGCTCGCCGAGGCCCTCGCCGCCGAGACCGCCCACCCGTTCGACCTCGCCGCGGGCCCGCTGCTGCGCGCCCGGCTGCTGCGCCCGGCGGCCGAGGAGTGGGTGCTGCTGCTGAGCATCCACCACATCGCGGTCGACGGCTGGTCGCTGGCCACCGTGCTGGACGACCTGGGCGCGCTCTACCGCAGCGGCGGCGCGCCGCTGCCCCAGGAGGCCGGCCGGATGACCGACCACGCCTGCTGGGAGCGGACGGTGGTCAACCGGGCCTCCATCGCCGCGGCCGCCGACCACTGGGCCGGGGTCCTCGGCGGCTCCTCGCTCGCGGTGGACCTGCCCACCGACCGGCCGCGCCCCGAGCAGCGCTCCGGGCGCGGGGAGACCACCGGGTTCCGGATCCCGGCGCCCGTGGCCGAGGCGGTCGGGCGCTACGCCGCCTCGCGCTCCACCACCGCCTCGGCCGTCCTGGTGGCCGGCCTGGCCCGGTTCCTCGGCACCCTGACCGGCGCGCCGGAGGCCCTGATCCTGCTCTCCAACGCCAACCGCACCCGGCCGGCCGACGAGACCGTGGTCGGCCTGCTCACCAGCAGCATGCCGATCCTGGTGCCCACCCGGGGCGGGAGCGGGTTCGGGGCCCTGGTGGACCGCGCCGCCGAGACGATCGCCTCCGCCCTGGACCACTCCGTGATGCCGTTCGGCCTGCTGGCCGAGCCGCTGCGGGAGCGCGGCATCACGATGCCCGCCGGGTACCCGCACATCCTGTTCGCCGTCCAGAGCACCCCGCCGATCGCCCTCGACCTCCCCGGTCTGACCGTCGGGATCGAGGACATCCCCGGCCCCTCCGCGCGCGCCGACTGCTCCTTCGCCGTCACCCCCGACGCCGACGGCTACGCCGGGCAGGTCGAGTACGACACCGACCTGTTCGACCCGGGCACGGTCAAGGGCTGGCTGGACGCCCTGGTGGCGGACCTGGCCGAGCAGTTGGAGGTGCCGCTCCCGTGACACCCGACGGGCCCGGCGGGCGGCACCCCGCCCGCCGGGCCCGTCCCCGGTGGCGGGCGAATCGTCCCGACACGGAGCTTGCCCCCGGGTGGACCGGGTAGGAGGCCGGGGTGTCGGTGGGCCGACCCACCGCACGTGGTGTCCGAGGACCCGTGGTGTCCGAGAGAGGGTGCGATGACCGGCCGAGTGATCTACGCGTCGTTCGAGTTCCAGTTCCCGCTGGGCGGCATCCGCGTGCTGAACCAGCAGGTCGCGCTGTTACGGGCGGCCGGCGTCGAGGCGTACCGCTGGACGCCCACCCCGGGGTTCCGCTACACGTGGTTCCACGACGACGTGCCGACGCTGTCCGGCACGACGCTGGACCTCGGGCCCCAGGACGTGCTCGTCCTGCCCGAGGTCAGCGTGCTCCAGGGCCGCGACCCGGCGCCCGGCGGCCGCAAGGTCGTCTACTCCCAGGGCCACTACGTCAACTTCCTGACCTGCCCGGGCCCCGGACCGTACCCGGGCTGGTCCTCCCGGCCGGCGCTGTGGACGGTCTCGCGGGCGGGCGTCGACATGTTCCGCCGCGCCCTGCCCGAGTACGAGCCCCACCTGGTGCCGGCCGTCGTCGACACCGACGCGTTCCGGCCGGCGGCGACCGGGCGGGCGCGCGGGCAGCGGGTCAGGAAGTCGGCGGTCTCGCGGTCGAAGCAGGCCGCCCGCAGCGCCTGGAGCTGGCTCACCAGGGCGTTCTCCCCGAAC
>NZ_JBSFWR010000012.1:0-110381 GCF_053594915.1 Kitasatospora sp. NPDC002543
TTCCCCTCCCCGCCGCTCTTCCGATCTCGCCACCCTGCACCCCCTGACAACCGCCGCCCGCCCCTCCCCCAGCCGCGGGACGGCGCCGGGGGGGGCGGTCCTGGCACCGCCCCCGCCGACGCACCGGTTCCGCGGTGAGATCCGATGAGGTGTGAATTGTCCACGGCACACGAACTCCCCGAGAACTGGCAGGGCCAGGCGCTGGCCCCCCTGAACCCCGACACCGCGTTCAACGGCTACATCTGCGCGAACGTGCTGCACGCGCTGGCCCAGCTCGGCGTCTTCCGGCACCTGGCCGCGGAGCGGACGCTCGACGTCCCCGCGTTCTGCGAGCACAACACCCTGGACACCGCCGTGTTCCGGGCGCTCGTCCGGGCCGCCGCCTCGTTCGGCTACCTCGACGTCCGGGGCGACCTGGTCCGGGGCACCGCCCTCAGCGAGGACGTCGCCCGGACCCTGGGCTTCTTCACCTGGGGCGTCGGCGGCTACCACGACATCTTCGCCAACGCGGCGCCGGTCGCCCGCGGCGACCGCCGGTTCCGCGTCGACCTGGACCGCGACGAGGCCATGGTCGCGCTCGGCTCCGCCCAGGCGGACACCGCGCTGATGCGCCACATCCTCGACGAGGAGATCGGCGCCATCGACTTCCGCACCCTGGTCGACCTCGGCGCGGGCGTCAGCGAGCGGGTCTCCCGGCTGGTCAAGGGCCGGCCCGGCAGCCGCGGGATCGGCATCGACATCAGCCGGCCCGCCACCGAGCTGGGGCACCGCACGGTCGCCGGGTACGGCCTGACCGGCACCGTGCAGCCGGTCTGCGCGGACGTGCTCGACATCCTCTTCAAGGACCACGAGGTCGACGGCAGCGACGAGGCCGACGTCGTGATGAGCTTCATGTTCCTGCACGATCTGCTGGCCGATCCGGAGCGCCGCGAGGAGGTCGTCCCCCGGCTGCGCAAGGCCTTCCCGAAGGCGCGGGTCTTCCTGCTGGCCGACACCACCGTCCGGCCGCCCGCCGAGGGCGGGGACTCCCGGCTGCCGGTCTTCTCCAGCGGCTTCGAACTCGCCCACGCGCTGATGGGCGTGCCCATCTACACCCGCGAGGAGTACGAGCGGCTGTTCCGGCGCGGCGGGATGAACCTGCGCCGCACGGTGCCGTTCGGCGCCCCGCACACCTACCTGTTCGTCCTGGAGGCGTCGTGACGGTGCAGGACCGGGAGGCCGGGGCGGCGGCGGAGATCGTCACCGCCCTGCCCATCCCGCTGGCGGTCGCCGGGCACCACCAGCCCGCGCCCTTCTACGTCACCGCGGAGATGTTCGGCGGACTGCCGGTGCAGCTCGCCGGGGGCGAGCTCAGCACCCTGGTGGGCAAGCCCGTCGCCGCGCCGCACACCCACCCCGTCGACGAGCTGTACCTCCTGGTCTCGCCCGAGCCGGGCCAGGCGCGGATCGAGGTCCACCTCGACGGCGTGCGCCACGAGCTGGTGTCGCCGGCGGTGATGCGGATCCCGGCCGGCAGCGAGCACTGCTTCCTCACCCTGGAGGCGGCGGTGGGCAGTTACTGCTTCGGGATCCTGATCGGGGACCGTCTGTGACCTACAACGCCAGTGTCCCGTCGGCGGACTCGCTGGTGCGCCTGCACCTGAGCGAGAGCCCGTTCGGCACGAGCCCCGCCGCGGTCGCGGCGGTGACCGGGGAGCTGGAGCGCATCAACCGCTACCCGTCGCCGGAGCGCGAGGGGCTCGTCCGGCGTCTGAGCGAGCACTGGGAGGTGGCGCCGGAGCAGATCGCGGTGGCCAACGGCAGCGACGAGCTGGTGCTGGCCACCGCGCTCACCCTCGGCGACCGGGACCGCCCCGGCCTCGTCAGCGCCGGCACCTTTCCCGGGTACCCGGCCGCGCTGGAGCGCATCGGCCGGGGCGTCGTCCGGGTGCCGCTCGACGGCCCCCGGGTCGACCCGGCGGCGTTCGCGGAGCGCCTCCCCGAGTGCGGCATCGGCTACGTCTGCAACCCGCACAACCCGTGCGGCACCACGCTGCCGGGGCCGGAGCTGGAGGCGCTGGCCGCCGCGGCTCGCGACAGCGGCACCCCGCTCGTCTTCGACGAGGCGTACCACGAGTTCGGCCCGGCGGACCAGCCGCAGGCCAGGAGCCTGCTGCGGGACGGCACCCCGGTGCTCGCCCTGCGCACCTTCTCCAAGGCCTACGGGCTGGCGGCCCTGCGGATCGGCTACGCGCTCGGCCCCGCCGAGCTGATCGCCGAGGTCCGCCGGACGCTGACCGTCCTGCCGTTCAGCGTGAACCGCGCCGCGCAGGCCGCCGCGGTGGCGGCCCTCGCGGACCGGGAGTTCCTGGACCGGGTCCGGCGGGAGACGGCGCGGCGGCGCGGCTGGTTCTGCGCCGAGCTCGACCGCCGCGGGTACCGGTGGCTGCCCTCGGTCACCAACTTCGTGGCCGTCGCGGTCGCCGACTCCGGCAAGGCCCAGGACGCCCTGGCCAGGGACCACGGCATCCTCGTGCGCGACACCGGGGTGTTCGGCTTCCCCGGCCACCTGCGGGTCTCCCTCGGCACCGAGGAGGAGCTGCTGGCGTTCCTCGACGCCCTCGACCACATCACCGCCGGCACGCGGTAGCCGCGCCCGGCATCCGACACACCCCTTGGAGGTCAACCGTGGTCAAGCCGATTCCGGACGGCTACGCCGAACTGACGGCGTACCTGTCCGTGGCCGACGCGGACGCCGCGATCGCCTTCTACACCCGGGCCTTCGGGGCGAAGGAACTGCAGCGGTACACCGCGCCCGACGGCTCGGTGCCGCACGCGCAGATCCTGATCGGCGGCACCATCGTGATGCTGTCCGACGAGTCCCCGGCGGCCGGCCTGCTCGGCCCCACCGCGCTCGGCGGCACCCCGGTCACCCTGTACCTGTTCGTGGCGGACGTGGACACCGCCTTCGCCCGGGCCGTGGCGGCCGGCGCGGAGGAGAAGCGCCCCGTGCAGGACCAGTTCTTCGGCGAGCGGACCGGGCAGGTCCTCGACCCGTTCGGCCACCGCTGGACGCTGGCCACCCGCACCGAGGACGTGAGCCCGGAGGAGTTCGAGCGCCGCGCGAACGCCTTCGTCCAGGGCCGGAGCTGACACGGCACGCGACCGCTCCGGGCCCGCCGCGCACCCGCGGCGGGCCCGGAGCCGTTCGCGCGCCCGTGCGTCCGGGCGCCGACACGCCATCGGCCCATCGGATGTGACGGTCCGTCATATCCAATGGGCCGGCTCCCGTACGGATCAGGTGGTGGCGAGCAGCAGTTCCTCGATGCTCGACGGGCGGAGACCGTCGGCCCGGCCGGCGAAGTAGCGCTCGGCGAGGCCGTCCGCGGAGACGTGCTCGACGTGCCGGAACCCGGCCTCCTTGGCCATCGCCAGGATGTCGTCCGGGCCGAAGAAACTGCGGAACGGCGTCCCGTCGGCGCGCGCGGCGTGCTCCACGCCCTGCCGGGCGCCGCGCTCCTCCGGGTCGACCAGGTCGACCGGCTGCATGAACGTCATGGCCAGGGCGGACCCCTCGGCGAGGCCCGCGGCCTTGCGCAGCGTGTCGGCGACCGCCTCCCGGGTGAGGTACATGGTGACGCCGGAGCAGGCCAGCACCGCCGGCCGGGCGGGGTCGAAGCCCTCCTCGGCCAGCCGCCGCCACCAGTCGTCGTCCGCCTCGAAGTCGACGGGGACCAGCCGCAGCCCCTCGGGCACGCCGTGGCCCAGCTCCTCCAGCCGCGCCCGCTTCCACGCCTGGGTCCCCGGCTGGTCCACCTCGAAGACCCGCACCCCTTCGGCGCCCGCCGGCCGGCGCTGCGCGAAGGTGTCCAGGCCGGCGCCGAGGATGACGTACTGGTCGACGCCGCGGGCCGCGTGCTCGGCGACCAGGTCCTCGGTGAACCGGGCCCGGGCCACGATGGACGCGCGCGCCCGGGCGCTGCGCACCGGGTCCATGTCCGGCCGGGACCGCCAGTCGCCGTCCGGCGCCACCAGCCGCGCGCCGAGTTCGTCCTCGAACACGTGCGGCGCGGGGTCGGCCTGGACGTGCAGGGCCCGCCACAACGCGGTCCGGATCGCGGTCTTGTCCGCCGTCGCGGTCACTGGTGGTTCCTCTCCGTTGGATTGTGCGCTCCCGGCAGCGGCCGGGAGCGGTCCGTCCTCACGCGGGCGCGGGGCCGCTGCCGCCGGGTCCGGTGGCCGCCCCGGAGGGCAGGTACTCGGACTCCAGCACCAGGTCCTTGACCCACGACTGGTACTCGACGTGGGCGTGGTGCTCCCGGGTGCGCCACTGGGTGCCCTCGTGCTCGCGCAGGTACGCGCGGTAGTGCGGCGCGCCCGGCACCTTCATGTTGTCGGCCAGCACGATCGAGCCCGGGCGCAGCCACCGCTGGTCGAGGATGCGCCGCAGGTCCGGCAGGTAGGCCCGGGCGATGTGGTCGACGAAGACGAAGTCCAGCCGGCCGGGGCCGAAGCCGTACTCGGAGTTGAGGCGGTCGATGGTGCGGCCGTCGTCCCCGAGCGTGCCGTGCAGCACCGTGACCCGCTCCCCCAGCCCGGCGTGGTCCCAGATCCGCCGGGCCACCGCGGCGTTGGCGGCGCTGAACTCGATCGAGCAGAGCCGGGCCTTCGGCCCCATCACCCGGGACATCCGCAGCGCGCTGTACCCGCAGTAGGTGCCGAGCTCCAGCAGCAGCCGGGGCTCGGCCCGCCGTACCGCGGCGTCCAGGACCAGCCCCTTCTCGTCCCCGATGTTGATCAGCGTGGCCTGCCGGTAGGCGTACTCGTCGATCACCCGGATCGCGTCGTCGACGTCCCCGGGGGCGGCGTGGGCGAGCACGTAGTCGGCGAGCGCCTCCTCCCGGCCGTCACCGACCTGGCCCGTCCGGGTCAGGTTGCCCATCCGCATCAGCATGCTCAGCCGTTTCGCCATCACCGATCTCCGATCCGGGTGCGCTCAGTGGGGTAGGTGCCGTACGGCTCCGGAGGGCCGCCCGCGGTGTCAGGGCAGCATCAGCCGGAGGCTCTTGACGCTGCGTCGGGCCCGCGCGGAGGGGTCGCCGCCGGGCGAGGGCTGCGGCAGGGCCGTGCCGTTCGGCGGCCGGTACTGTTCCAGGTGCGTCCGTTCGGCCGGAACCCCCAGCGCGGCCAGGGCGTCGACCGCGCCGGCCACGAACGGGCCCGGGCCGCACACGTACGCCTCGCGGTCGCGGAAGGGTGCGGCCAGCGCCCGCAGTCCGGCCGCGTCCGGCAGCCCCTGCCGGGACTCCAGCCAGTGCCGGAGGGCGAACCGGTCGGGGTGGGCGGCGGCCAGCCCGGCCAGCTGCTCCCCGAAGATCACCGAGCGCTCGTCGCGGTTGGCGTAGACCAGGGCGAGCCGGCCCGCGCCGGCGGCAAGCGCCGACTTGATCATCGACATCACCGGGGTGATGCCGCTCCCGGCGGCCAGGAAGAGGAAGTCCCCGTCGAGCGAGGCGGGGGTGAACCGGCCCGCCGGCGGCTGGACGTGCACCACGCTGCCGACCCGCACGCTGCCCAGCAGCCAGTCGGAGGCCCGGCCGGTCGGCGTGCGCTTCACCGTCACCATCAGCGGGTCCGCGGTGTGCGGCGAACTCGACAGCGAATAGCAGCGGGTGACGGATCCGTGCCCGGCGTCGGGGATGTGGACGGTGAGGAACTGCCCCGGCCGGTACCGGAATTCCTCGGCGAGGTCGTCGGGGACGTCGAACACCAGCGACCGGGCGTCCTCCGTCTCGACGATCACATCGGCCACCCGCAACGCGTGGAAACGCTGGTCCATCGCCGTCCTCGCTTCGTGAAATGCGACGAGAAAGTGCCTGCAACGCTACCGTGCGGGCCTTTGCTCGCGAACGCTTGCCCGACTGGGGAGTTACCCCAGTCGGACACCGCGTTCCCGGCCGGCGCGTTCCTTCCGGGCGGTCCGTCAGGGCCGGCTGAAGGGCTGGACGGCGCTCCGCACGGAGCCGCGGCGGTTTCCGGGGATCCGGCTCCCGCCGGGCCCCGCCGGGCCGACGTTGCGGACCAGTTGGAGCATGTCGCACCGGCCGCCCTCCGGTTCGGGGTAGCGCGCTCCCGGCGACAGCGGCCGGCTGAGGTGCTCCAGCACCCACTCGGACGCGCAGGAGTCGAAGACCAGCCCGCCGGCGCGCACCATCTGCACCCCGAGCACCAGGTCCTGCCAGCGGGCTCCGTTGAGCAGGTAGCCGCGGGCCCCGGCGCGCATCGCGGAGAGCAGCGCCTCCCGGTCGTCGAGCGGACTGATGATCAGCACGGCCGTGTCCGGACAGCAGCCGGTGATCGGGCCGACCACGTCCGCGATGCTCTGGCCCGGCTGGACGATGTCCATCACCACGACCTGGGGACGCAGGGTGTGCGCCATGGCGACCGCGTCCGACCCCGTCCCGGACTCGCCGACGACGTGGAAGGACTCCACCTCGTCGAGCAGGATGCGCAACCCGGATCGGTAGATCGGGTGGTCGCCTGCGATCAGCACCGTGGTGCGCGAGCGGCCGGCTGCCTTCGACGTCGCTGTCCTGATCACGATTCTCCCGCCAACTAGTCGGTCGACAGTTGCCTTGTTGCCCGCCGCCGAGGGGGCCACACGGCCTCGCGCTGGAGGTCCGGTCGAGGCCCCCGCGGCGCGCCGGGTCGCGCTACGCGTCGGCCTTCCGGCCGGTGCCGCGCAGCGCGGAGAGGATCGCCGCCAGGATCATGATCCCCATCATGGTGTAGAAGGCCGCCTCCAGGCCGTCCGCGAAGGCGCTCGCGAGGTCACCGTCCAGCTTGTTGGTGCCCACGAAGATGGCGAACGCCAGGTTCCGCGGGATCGAGTGCGAGGCCACCAGCATGGCGGTGGTGAAGGAGAAGACCATGCCGATGCTGGAGAAGGTGCGCAGCACGCCGGAGGCGATGCCCAGCCGGTCCGGCGGGGCGGCCTTCATCACCGCGGTGCTGTTGGCCGGGAAGAAGAAGCTGCCCCCGATCATCATCACCAGGTTGCCGACGGCGGTCAGCCACAGGCTGCTCGTGGTGGTCATCTGGGCGAAGATCGCCATCGCGACGACCGAGATGCCGAGCCCCATGGTCGCCGGGACGACCGATCCGAGCTTGTCGGTGAGCTTCCCGGCGTAGGGGCCCACCACCGCGCCGATGACGTAGCCCGGCAGCAGCAGCAGGGAGGCGTCGATCGGGTCCATCCCGCGGGTGCCCTGGAGGTACATGATCACCAGGAAGAGCACCGCGAAGCTGCCGACGCCCTGGAGCAGCGAGGCCAGGAGCGAGGGCGTCATCGACGGGATGCGGAACAGGGACAGGTCGAGGGTGGGTTCCTTCTGCTTCAGCTCGACGACGACGAACGCCGCCAGGAGCACGAGGCCGCCGACCAGGTACCCGATCAGGGTCCCGTCGAGCGGGCCGGACGCCAGTCCGGTCATCGCCCAGAGCACCCCGAAGAGGCCCAGGCCCAGCGTGATCATGCCGACGAAGTCGAACTTCCGGCGCTGGCGCTCGGCGGTGTCGCGCAGCACCCGGTGCGCCAGCACCAGGGCGATGATGCCGATCGGCACGTTGACCCAGAAGATCCACTGCCAGGACACGTAGGTGACCATGACGCCGCCGGCCAGGACGCCGAGGACGGAGCCGAAGGAGTAGCCGAAGGCGTTGTAGCCGTAGGCGCGGCCGCGCTCCTGCGGCGGGTAGAGCTCCGAGATGATCGCACCGCTGTTGGCGGCGATCAGTGCGGCGCCGACGCCCTGGACGACCCGGGCGCCGATGATGCTCGGCGCGTTCCAGGCGATCGCGCAGAACACCGAGCCCACGGTGAAGACCAGGAAGCCGGCCTTGTACATCCGCACCCGGCCGAACATGTCGCCGAAGCGGCCCAGCTGGGTGGAGAGCACGGTGACCACGAGGAGGTAGCCGACGACCACCCACGTCACGGAGGACAGGGTGATCTTCAGGTCCTCCTCGATCGCCGGGAGGGCGAGCACCACGATCGTGCCGTCGACCGCGGAGATCAGCACGCCGATCATCACGACGAGCATGCCGATCCCCCGCCGGGGCGGCGCTGACGGTGAGGCGTCCTTCTCCTTGGTCGAGATGCTTTCACTGACCATCGTTAACCAACCCCGCATCCCTCTTCGTCACTACTGAACTAGATTGCTAGCATGCTGGCACGGAAAGGGCCACGCAACACGGGGCCACGCCATCTCGGACGAGGGGGCACCACGCAGGTGGACCTGGTTCGCAGCACGTTCGCCGAGGCCACGGCCCCGGCCGGCGGCGCGCGCCGCACACGGGAAGCACCCCCGGCACCGGATGGGACCGGGGGCACTCGGCGGGTCGGGAGCGCGACCGGCGTCAGGGGTGCCCGCCGGACTCCGGCGGCCGCCGACGCGCTCCCGCCCCGCCAGGGGCGCTCAGCCCTTGAGCGGCGCCTCGATGCTCCACTCCCGCCCGTCCGGGTCGCGCACCACCATCCGCTGGGTGCCGTAGTGGGTCTCCTCGAACGGGGAGACCACCTCGACGATCGGGTCGGGCTTGAAGGTCTCGGCGTCCGCGATGCGCAGGACGAGCTGGACCTGCGGCGCACGCTCCTCGGGGATCTCGCCGACGACGAAGTACGGGCCCTCGTCGTGCTTGAGCATCCCGGAACCGTGCTCGGTGGCGAACTCGATCTTGAAGCCCAGCGACTCCAGGAACTTGGCCGTCTTTCCCCAGTTGTGAGTCTCGACGTAAACGCCTTCGACACCCCGGGTCGTCATATGTCGATTCCTTTCACGCAGTTCCGTCTTATTTCTGCTTCTGGCGCTCGGCAAGGTGGTTGCGCAGCGCCTCGGCAACCAGAGCCGACAGCGAGAGTTCACTGTCGATGGCGTAATGCTTCACCTGCCGAATCAGCTCCACGGGCAGGTAGACGTTGAACTGCTTTACCTCTTCAGCAGTCATGCTAGCATGCTAGCACCGCTCGGGCGGGCTGCCAACCACCGCCCCACAGAGGCGGCTTCGCGGCCCCACGGCCGGTAGCCCGGTCCCGGGCTTCGCCCGGGCCGCCCGCGCCCCGGTCTCCGCCCCGGCGCCCCGGCGCCCGAATAGCGGCGGAGCATTCCGGTGACGGCGGGCGCGGCGCGCACGGGCCCGCTAGCGGAAATGAATGGGCGGCGCAATATCCGTCGGCCGCGCGGAATTCCCCGACCGCGACGAGTTCCCCGCCCCGGCACCCCGCGTTATGCTCGGCCCATGCGATTCGGCTTAATGGCAAGCAATCCACTTGAATGGCTGCTGGTCAAGTTCAATTTGATCGCGCGGCCCGTCCTCGACACCCAGGTAGCGGGCACGTACGTCCACGTCATCATGGCCGCCGTCAAGGTCGGCCTGTTCGACGCGATGGCCCACGGCCCCGCCACCGCCGAAAAGATCGCGGCCAGCTGCGGCATCCACCCCGACAGCACCGCGAAACTGCTCCCCGCTCTGGCGGCGTCGGGATACCTGCGCGCCAGGGACGACCAGTACGAGCTGAGCCCGCTGTCCCGCAAGTGGCTGGTCACCTCCAGCAAGCACGCGGTGAACGACAAGCTGATGCTGCAGTTCTACGAGCTGGGGCTGATGGCGCGGGCCGACGAGTACCTGCGCAGCGGCAAGCCGCTGGACTTCCACACCGGCATGAGCGACGACGTCTGGGACTCCTACCAGCGCGGCATGAAGTGCCTGACCACCGGCCAGACCAGCATGGTGGCCAAGGCCGTCCCGGTCCCCGAGGGCGCCACGGACCTGCTCGACATCGGCGGCTCCCACGGCGCCTACTCGGTCGCGCTGTGCCGCCGGCACCCGTCGCTGCGCGCCGTCGTCTTCGACCTGCCCGACGCCGTGCGGCACGCCGCGCCGCTGCTGGCCGAGGAGAAGATGGGCAACCGGGTGCGCCACCAGCCCGGCAACGCCCTGACCGACGACTTCGGCGAGGAGTGCTACGACGCGGTGATCATCATCGGCGTCGCGCACCACTTCAGCGACGAGCAGAACCGCGAGCTCACCGCCAAGGTGGCCCGGGCGCTGCGCCCCGGCGGGACGTACACCATCGCCGAGTTCCCCGCCGCCAGCGGCGAGGGCAAGACGCAGCAGCTGGCCGCGCTGCGGGACTTCTACTTCGCGCTGGCCAGCGAGTCCGGCACCTGGTCGCCCGCGCAGATGGCCTCCTGGCAGCGCGCCGCGGGCCTGCGGCCGGCCAAGCCGGTCCGGCTGCCGGCCAGCGGCGGCCTCAACCTCCAGTCGGGCCACAAGCCCCGCTGAACCGCCACGCCCCTGGCCCGGCCTCCCCGCGAACGGAGGCCGGGCCAGGGGCGTTTCGCGGATCCCGGGGCGCGCGGTCCTCGGGAGTCGCGGGCTTCGGGGCACCGCGGCTTCAGGGCGCGGACCGGCTCACACCGTGACCGGCACGGTGACCGGGCCCCGCGTGATCATCAGCCGCTGCCAGACGATCTCCTCGGCCAGCGCCAGCCGGTCGAAGCGGCGCACCAGTCGGCCGATGGCGATCCGGGTCTCCAGCCGGGCGAGCGCGGCGCCCAGGCAGTGGTGCGGCCCGCCGCCGAAGGCGACGTGCTTGCGGGCGTTCGGCCGGTCCAGCCGCAGCTCGGCCGCGGACGGGCCGAAGACCTCCTCGTCGCGGTTGGCCGAGGCCAGCCCGGCGAGCACCGTCGCCCCCGCGGGGATCACCGTGCCGCCGGCCTCGAAGGGCGACAGGGTGATCCGGCGCGAGTACTGCACCGAGGTGTCGTAGCGCAGCAGTTCGTCGGCCGCGTTCGCGTCCAGGTCCGGACGCTCGCGCAGCAGCCGCAGCTGCTCGGGGTGGCGCAGCAGCGCGACCATGCCGTTGGCCAGCAGGTTCATGGTGGTCGCGTAGCCGGCCAGGTACAGCAGCACGACCTGGGCGATCAGTTCCTCGTCGCTGAGCACATCGCCGCCGTCCTCGGCCCGGATCAGCTGGGTCAGCAGGTCGGGGTTCTCCTCGACGAGGTTGTGGCGCTTGGCCTCGATCACGGCGGCGATGCGGTCGACGAGTTCGGTCTCGGCGGTCACGATCGCCTTGATGAGCTCCGGGGTCGGCTCGGAGACCGGCTCCAGCGAGAACGCCAGGACTTCGGCCCGCTCCCGCAGCCAGTGGTAGTCGGCCTCCATGCCCAGCATGTCGCAGATCACCAACAGCGGGAGGGGGTAGGCGAGTTCGGAGACCAGGTCGGCCTGGCCGTGTTCGGCCGCCCGCTGTTCGACGCGGTCCAGTGCCTCGTCGACGAGGCGGGTGATCAGCGGGGCCTGGCCGTTGACGGCCCGCTCGGTGAACACCTTGGTCAGCAGCCTGCGGAGCCGGGTGTGGTCCGGCGGGTCCTGGTCCATCATGGACAGGGAGTGGATCCGGCTCTTGGTGACGTTGTCGTCCTCCACCGAGTGGTCGCCGCGCAGCAGGTTGACCACGTCCGCGTGCCTGGTGACGATCCAGAATCCCGCCGGGTGCCGGTATGCCGGATTGGTCGCGCGCAGTTTCGCGAAGTGCGGGTACGGGTCGTCGGAAACCCCCGGCGCGAAGGGGTCGAATGCGTACGGCTCCGCGTTCTCGGCCGTGCTCGTCGTCGGTGTCGGTGTTTTCCGGTCGGCCATGGGAATCCATCCCGTCTTCTCGGAAGGCGGCACTTCGAATGCCGTCGTCGGACGGCCACGTTCGGCCAGGTCCGTTTATAGGTAGCGCGGTTGAGGGCTGGCAAGGCGGGGCGGAGCCGGGGACGGCGCCGGGCCGTGCGAGTGGGGAATCTCCCCAGTCGACCGGCGGGGAGCGCCGCCGCCCCCGGCTTCCCGGGGCGTTCCCGGTCCGCTTGACTCGTAATTCCGGGGTCTCGAAACTCGGAAACGGGGATGCGCCGTTCCCCCGTGCACGCACTCTTCGCCGCTGACCCGAGAGGACGACCGTGGCTACCGAGATGACGAAGGTGCCGGACGAGACAGCCGTGCGGGTGGCCCTCTGGCGGGCCCTGCACCTGCGCGCCGACGCACCCCCGCACGTGGTCGAGGACGAGGTCGGGCTCCGCCTGGTCTCCCCCGGCGAGGACTGGCAGCAGCGTCCGGACATGGCCGGGGAGGGGATGCGCGGGTTCCGGGCCGGCGTGGTCGCCCGGGCCCGGGTCGTCGAGGACCTGGTGGCGGAGCAGTGCGCCGCCGGCGTGGCCCAGTACGTGATCCTCGGCGCGGGCCTGGACAGCTTCGTCCAGCGACGGCCCGAATTCGCCGGACGGCTGCGGGTGTTCGAGATCGACCAGCCCGCGACCCAGGCGTGGAAGCGGCGGCGGCTGGACGAGCTCGGCCACGGCTCCGCGCCGTGGCTGCACTGGGTGCCGGTCGACTTCGAGACCGGCGAGGTGTGGTGGGACCGCCTGGTCGAGAACGGCTTCGACCCGGACCGGCCCGCGGTGCTGTCCTGTGCGGGCGTCACCATGTACCTCAGCGAGGACGCGGTGCGGGACACCCTGGCCCAGGCCGCGCGGGCCGCCGCCGGCTCGACGCTGGCGATGACCTTCATCCTGCCCACCGCCTTCGACGAGCCGGAGGACCCGGCCGCGCACGAGGCCGCGGGCAAGCCGAAGCCCGGGCCGCGGGTGCACTTCCGCAGCTACTTCACTCCCGACGCGATACTGGGCCTCGCCCTGAAGGCCGGCTTCCGCGAGGCCCAGTACCTCTCCACCGAGGAGGTCACCGCCCGTTACTTCGCCGGCCGGGACGACGACTTCCGGCCCGCGGCCGGCGAGCCCTTCATGCTGGCGCGCACCTGACGGCCGCCCGGCGGCCGCCGGCCGTCACGTGGTGACGACCAGCAGTTCCTCCGCGTTGGAGGGCCGCAGGCCGTCGGCCCGGCCGGCGAAGTAGCGGGCGGCCAGGACCGGGGCGGGGATGTGCTCGGCCGTGCGGAAGCCCGCGTCCCGGGCCAGCCCGAGGATCTCCTCGGGGGCGAAGAAGCTGGTGAACGGGGTGCCGAAGGCCCGGGCGGCCTCCTCGATCCGGGCCCGGATCTCCCGGGGGCCCGGTTCCACCATGGCGAGCGGCAGCTGGAAGGTGGCCGCCATCGTGGAGCCGGGCGCCAGCGCGGTGCCCTGGCGCACCATGGCCACGATGGCGTCCTTCCGGAGGAAGGCGCTGACGCCGAGCGAGACGACGACGGCGGGTTCCCCCGCGTCGAAGCCCGCCGCCACCAGGGTCTCCCACCAGGACCCGCCCGACTCGAGGTCGTACGGCACGAACCGCAGGCCGGCGTGGGAGTCGAGGCCGAGCTCCGCCAGCCGCTCGCGCTTCCACGACTGCGGCCCGGGCGGGTCGAGTTCGAAGATCCGCACCGACGGGGGGAGGTCGGCGCGGCGCTGGGCGAAGGTGTCCAGGCCGGCGCCGAGAATGACGTACTGGCGCACGCCGCGGCCGAGTTGTTCGAGGACGAGGTCCTCGCCGAAGCGGGCGCGGGTGATGACGGCGGCGCGGGCGAACGGGTTGTCGTCCGGGTCCATGTCCGGGCGCTTCCGCCAGTCCTCGCCCTCGCCGGTCAGGCGCAGGCCGAGTTCGTCGTCGAAGACCGCGGGCGGGTCGTCGTGCTGCACGTGGAGCGCGCGCCACAGGGCGGCGCGCACCGCGAGGCTGCTGGGTCCGGCGCTGTTCTGCTCGGGCACGGTGCCGCCGGGGGCGGCGCTGCCGTGCGGGGTTCCGGCGTTCGAGGTCCTGGTGTCCTCGGTGGTCATGTCGGGTGTCCTCCCGATCGCAACCTGCGGGGTGGGGGGCCTGCGGGGGCGCCGCGCGGCGCCGGCCCGGTGTACGGGCGGCGCTCTGCCCGCTGCGTCCCGCGGGTGGGCCCGACGCGCGGCACCGCGCACGTCAGGGCTGCTGACGGCTTCGCCGTCCGGTGACGCGAAGGTAGCGCGCCGGTGGTCCCGGACGCCAGGCGCCCGGGGGCGGGAACGGCCGGGCCGGGAGCGGCCCGGCCGTTCGCTCAGAGCTCGGAGGCCAGGGTGCCGCCGCGGCCCCAGTGGTCCGTCTCGACGTCGTTGATGATCACGGTGACGGCGGCCTCGGGGCACTTCACGATCCGTGCGACCGTCGCCGTCACCTCCTCGACGAGCTGACGGCGCTGGTCCACTCCCACGCCCTTCCACCAGTTCACCTGTACCAGGGGCATTGCGGGTTCCTCTCTGTCGGTTCGTCCGATTCGGCTGTTCCCGGGCGGTGGGCGCCGTCGCCGACCGCCCTGCGGGGGGATTCCGGGGAAAGTCCTTCGCCGCGGCGGTGGACCGCGGGCGGTCCGCACCGCGAAGATGCACATGCGGGTGTGAATCCCTACTTCTCCTCGGCGTCGCGCTGCCGCTGTTCCACGGCGGTCGCGAAGTTCTGCCAGATCCGGCCGCACTCCCGGGCCAACTGCGCGATGTCGGAAGCCCGGTGGGCGGGTACGTCCCCGCTGACCCGGGCCCATTCGTCCGGATTCAGCAGATACATGTCAAGTAGGCGCAGCAAAAAACGCCCTGATTCCGAGAAGCGCAGCGAGGGGTCGCTGCGCAGGCTGCGCATCAGCGCGCTCCGGTCGACCGGACCGGGCGCCGGGATCCGGACGCAGGCGCCCGTCCGCCGGGGCAGCTCGCGGCGCTGGTCCTGCTCCGACACGGGCCGGGGCTCGGGCGCCGTCAGGGCCTCGGCCCGGCGCGAGTCGTCCCGCACGTTCCGCACGGTGTCCGGGCTGACCCCGGCCTCCCGCGCGATCTCGCGCAGCGACGCGTCCTGCCGGTCCGCGAGCAGGCTGCTCACCCTGGCCCTGGCCGCCGCGCCGTTGACCGGGCGCATCCGGCCGTCCCGGCCGCGGCGGTGGGTGACCGGTTCGGCGTCCGTGCCGGAACGCCGGCGGATCGACCCCACCGTCTTGTGCGAGAGCCCGACGACCGCGGCGATCGCCCGGTCGGACCACTCCGGGTACGTGCCGAGGATCCGCTCGGCGGCCGCCGTCCGCTCGGCCCGTGACAGCGGCAGCCCGTGCATGACGTTCTTCTCGACCGCGAGCACGAAGGCCTCGTCGTCGTCGCAGTCGCAGAAGTTGACGTCGATGGACTCCTGGCCGCGCAGCTCCGCCGCCAGCAGGCGGTGGGCGCCGTCGACCACGCGCATCGTGCGGCGGTTGACGAGGATGGGCGGCAGCGCGGCGTCGGAGTTCGCGAGCAGCCGGGCGTGCTCGTGGTTGGGGCCGGACAGTCGGGGGGAGTCGAGCCGCACGATGTCGGTGAGCGGCAGCCTGGTCAGGGCCGCCGGACCCGCGGACCCTCCAGCGTCCGTCCTCTCCATCACGCCAACAACGGGCTGAGGGTTCACAATCCGACCTTCCTGCTCGAAGCGACCGTCGCTGCTGCTGCAGCTCGTCCTGTGGACTTCGTGTCTCGATGAGCGGTGCTGCGCCTGGGGATTCGTCGTGCCTCTCCGATCGGTTCGTCCGCGGTGCTCCCGCCCCGGAGGGGAAGGCGGGCGCGCCGGCGGACCGTGTCGCCGTACGGCAACGAGCTGCCCGTTCGTCGCCGACCTTCCCGCACGCTTCCAGGTGGGCCGTCCTACCGGCATGAGTCAGATATCCCGACCCTTCCCGTTTCGGGTGGGAAATCGTGGCCGGCCCGGAGTTCCCACACCGGCCGGGCCAGATGACTCACGACACCGCGGCACCGCGCCGGGTTCGATGACCGCTGTGCCTACCAAATAGGAGGTAGCGGAATGTGCCGTATATACGGCCATTTCAACGCGGTGGTGCCACCGGACGACCTGGCCCGGGTCGGCGAACTGCAGCGTCACGGCGGCCCCGACCAACAGGGCTGTTCGGTCGGGCCCACCTGGTCGTTGGGCATCAACAGACTTGCCATCATGGATCCCGCCGGCGGGCGCCAGCCCTACCGCTCCGCGTCCGGGGCCGTCCACGTCGTCCTCAACGGGGAGATCTACAACCACGCCGCGCTGCGCGAACGGCTGGGCGCGTTCGGCCACCGCTTCGCCGACCACTGCGACGGCTCGGTCCTGCCGGCGCTCTACGAGCAGTACGGGGACGCGTTCGTCGACCACCTCGACGGGATGTACGCCGTCGCCGTCCTGGACCTGCGCGCCGAGCCGCGGCTGGTGCTTGCCACCGACCACCTCGGCATGAAGCCCCTGTACTACCACTGGGACGAACGCCGCGGCGCGCTGTACTTCTCCTCCGAGATCCCGGCGCTCCTCGCGTTCCCGGACGTGTCCGCGAGCGTCTGGACACCCGGACTGGACGCCTACCTCGCGACCAAGACGCCGTTCGGCGAACAGACCATGTTCGAGGACGTCGCGGTGCTGCCGCCGGCCGTGACCGCGGTCCTCGACCGCTCCGGGGGGCTGCGCGTCCGGCACCGGGCCGTGCCCGGTGCCGCGCCCGGAGCGGGCCCCGACGGACTGCGCGCGCTGCTGCGCCGGGAGGTCGACGCGCTGCTGGAGGCGGACGTCCCGCTCGCCTCGATCACCTCCGGGGGCCTGGACTCCAGCCTGGTGACCACCCTCGCCACCGGCCGGGCGCCGGGGCTGCACACCTTCAACATCGCCTACACCGGCACCTGGCCCGACGACGAGCGGCACTTCGCGCGCCTGGTCTCCGACCACGCCGGGACGGCCTACCACCAGGTCGAGCTGAACCCCAAGGAGCTGCCCGACCTGCTGCCGCGGGTCGTCCGGCACCTGGGCCAGCCCAACGCCGACCCGATCACCGTGAGCAGCTACGCCCTGTTCGCCGCGGTGCGGGAGGCCGGCTTCACCGTGGCCCTGACCGGCGACGGCGCGGACGAGGTCTTCGGCGGGTACGGGCGGATGCGCGCGGCGGCCCGGGCCGCCGAGGCGGGCAGGCCCTGGTACCGGCCCTACCTCGACGAGTTGGGCGTGCTGCCGGCCGCGGCCCGCGAGCGGCTCTACACCGCGGACTACGCCGCGGAGGTGAGGTCCGTGCCGGCCCTGCCCGAAGCGGCGACCGAGGCGCTGCGCTCGGGGCCCGGCACCGTCCTGGACCGGATCACCGCGTTCGAGATCGGCCACCGGCTCCCGGCCTACCACCTCCGGCGGGTCGACCACCTCAGCATGGCGAGCGCCGTCGAGGTCCGGCTGCCGTTCTGCCAGCAGAGCGTCGTCCGGCACGGGGTGCGGCTGCCCGACCGGGACCGGATCCACGACGGGGCGGTCAAGCGCGCGCTGTACGACGCCGCGCGCGGCCTGCTCCCCGAGGCCGTCCTGGCCCGCGAGAAGCAGCCGTTCACGCTGCCGGTCGCGGCCATGCTGACGCCCGGCTGGCCGCTCTGGGACTGCGCCAGGGACCTGCTGGCCGCCGACCGGCTGCGCCGTACCGGCCAGCTCGACCCCGGCGCGGTGGACCGGCTCTTCGCGGAGCAGGCCGCCCGGCCGGACAACAGCACCGCCCTCGCCCTCTGGGCCCTGCTGGTCCACGAGATCTGGCGCGAGCAGTTCGCCGTCGCGCCGGTCGCACCGCCCCGGAAGCCCAAGGACGTGGCGTCATGATCGGGCACGTCGTCTACGCGCACGGCAGTCCGTGCCCCACCCTGGTCCTCGACGCGCGCCGGCTGCCGCGCGAGGAGCAGCCGCTGCTCGACCGGCTCGCCGCAGCCCGGAAGTGGCTCGACGACGCCGGCGCCGGGCACATCCTCAAGATCGCGCTGGTGGAGCCCGCCGAGCACCCGCTGTTCGACTTGGACTACCGGTTCGTGCAGGCGCTGCCGTCCGGGCCGGCCGCGTTCGACCTGCGCGGCTCGTGCGGGCACTCCATCCTGGGGTCCATCGTCGCCGGCGCCGAGTCCGGCTCACTGCCCCGGCTGACGCCGGGGATGCGGGTGCGCGTCATGGTCCGCAACAACGGCGACCACATCGTCTGCGAGATCACCGAGGTCCGCCGGGACTCCGCGCTGTTCGACATCCACTTCGTCCAGCCGGCGCCGAAGCCGCTCGGCGAACTGCTGCTGGCCGGCGCGGCCACCACCACCGTGGACGTCGACGGCGCGCCGGTGCCGGTCTCGCTGGTCTCCATGGGCAACCCCTACGCCTTCGTGGCGGCCTCCACCCTCGGGCTGTCCCGCCCGGAGGACCTGTTCGCCGACGACCGGTCGCTGTTCGACCGGCTGGTGCGGATCCGGCGGGCCGCCGCCGTCCTGCTCGGCTGGCCCCCCGACGGCGCCTTCCCCAAGGTGGCCGCGGTGATGGCCGCGGACGACGGCCGGATCGCCGTCCGCGCGATCTCGGTGCCCACCTGGCACCCGACGATCGCCCTGACCGGGGCCGCCTGCGTCGCCGCCGCCGTCCGGATCAAGGGCACCACGCCCTGGGTCGCGGCGCAGCAGGCGGGTGTGCCCGACGGCACCGTCGACATCCTCACCGCCGGCGGGCTGTCGAGCGTCGCCGCGACGGTGCGCAACGGCGCCTACGAACCGGAGCTCACCTGGACCACCGTCCGCGGCAAGCGCACCACCACCCTCGGGTCCTTCCCGATCGAACCCCTCGCCAGCCTCCAGCCGAAGGAACTGACCGCATGTCTGTCGCTTTCCAGGTGATCGACCCCGAAGGCGGGCTGCCGGCCGCTCTCGTCGAGCGCCTCGACGCGGCGGCGGCGCGCAGCGTGTCCACCGGCCTGCCGGACGGCACGCTGCTGGCCGAGCTCGGGCAGGCCGGACTGTTCGGCGTCGCCGTGCCCGCCGCGTACGGCGGGTTCGGCGGGGACGCCACCCTCATCAACCACGTCGTCGCCCAGGTGGCCCGGGCCAACCCGTCCGCCGCGATCATGCTGTTCCAGCACTACGCGGTCAGCGCACGGATCGCCGAGTGGGGCGACCCGGCGCAGCAGGCCCGGCTGCTGCCCGCGCTGGCCAAGGGCGACCTGCTCGCCGCGTCCGGGTGGAGCGAACCCGGTGTGGGCGCGGCCAAGAAGCGCCTGAACACCACCGCGCAGCGGCTGCCCGACGGCCGCTGGCGGCTCGACGGCACCAAGTCCTTCACCACCAGCGCCGGGGTGGCCGGGCTCTACCTCATCCTGGCGCGGACCTCCGACGCCGTGGAGGACTCGGACGCCGCCTACGGCTCCAGCGGCCAGACGTTCTTCCTCATCCCGGCCGAGGACGAGGGCCTGCGCCCCGATCTGAGCCTGGACCTGATCGGCATGCGCGGCTCGGCGACCGGCTTCGTGTCGCTGCACGGCTGCGTCGTCGACGACGCGTACCGGCTCGGCCCGGTCGGCGAGGCCACGTCCATCATCGCCTCGGTCCGCCGGACCGGGGCGACGCTGGGCGCGGTCTCCCTCGGCATCGCCTCGGCGCTGCTGGACCTCGCGGTCGACCAGGTCAAGCGGCGTCAGCAGCCGCCCGACGCCGTCACCCGCTTCCGGCTCGTCGACCTGGCCACCCGGATCGAGGCGGCGCAGGCCGTCATCGACCGCGCCGGGCGGCGGGTCGCGGCCGATCCCGGCCTGACCACCCTGCACAGCAAGCTGTTCGCCACGGAGACGGCCGAGCAGGTGGGCGTCGAGGTGGCGCGCCTGCTGGGCTCCGGTGGGTACGTGGTCGCCAACCGGATCAACGCCCTGATGGCCGACGCCCGCGCGGTCGCCCACATGGGCCCCACCAACGACCTCTGCCGAGAGCTGGTGAGCGCGACATGGCTCGGGTGAACGGACGGCTCGCGGTGGTCGGCGGGCGGCTGGTGACGCCGACCGGCGTCCGCCCGGGCGTGGTGCTCGTCGAGGACGGGCGGATCGTCGGGCTCGCCGACTCCGCGCCCGAGGGCGTCCCGGTACTGGACGCGGCGGGCCGGTACGTGCTCCCCGGGCTGATCGACTCGCACGTCCACTTCCGCACCCCCGGCCTGGAGCACAAGGAGGACTGGGAGCACGGCAGCCGCGCCGCGGTCGCCGGCGGCGTGACGACGGTGATGGACATGCCGAACACGGCTCCCCCGACCCTCCACCCGGACACCCTGGTCGCCAAGGCCCGGCTGATAGCGGGCCGTTCGCTGGTCGACTACGCCTTCCACATCGGCGCGGACCCGCTGCACCCCGAGGTCCTGGTCGACCTCGATCCGGCGATCGCCCGCAGCGCCAAGGTGTTCATGGCCGGGCACCACACCGCGCCCACCGTGGTCAGCGACCCCGAGGTCCTCGACAAGGTGTTCGCCGCCGCGGCCGCCTCCGGGGTGCGGCTCGTGCTGCACGCCGAGAACCAGCGGCTGCACGACCTGCTGGACGCCTGGCGGGGCGGCCCGCCCGGCGCCTACCGCGACTACGAGCGGTGGCGGCCGCGCTCCAGCCCGATCTCGGCCGTCGTCCAGGTGCTGGAGCTGGTCCGCCGGCACGGCACCGCGGCGCACATCCTGCACCTGTCGAGCGCGGAGGAGGCCGACCTGGTCGCCGCGGCCGCCGCCGACGGGCTGCCGGTCACCTTCGAACTCACCGCCCACCACCTGTCGTTCACCGACGCCGACACCGCGCGGGGCGGCGCGCGGACCAGGCTGGCCCCGGCGATCCGCGGCCTCCGGGACCAGGACCGGCTCTGGGCGGCCCTGCGGGCCGGCGAGGCGGCCACCCTGGGCAGCGACCACGCGCCGCACACCAAGGAGGAGAAGGAGCGGCCGATCGCCGACGCCCCGCCGGGGCTGCCCGGCGTGCAGGAGCTGGCGACCGCCGTGTGGACCGGGATGCGCCGGCGCTGGCCGGAGGAGGACCGGGACACCGCGGCGCGCCGGCTGGTGCGCCACCTCGCGGAGCGGCCGGCGGACCTGTTCGGACTGGCCGGCAAGGGCCGGCTGGCCGCCGGGGCCGACGCCGACCTGGTGGTCTTCGACCCGGAGCACCGCTGGATGCTGTCCGCGTCGGACGTCGAGGCCAAGTGCGGCTGGTCCGCCTACGAGGGCTGGACCTTCACCGGCCGGGTGGAGGTGACGGTCAAGTCCGGGCGGATCGCCTACGACCGCGAGCGGGGCACGTTCGGCGCCCCGCTGGGACGCTGGCTGTCGCCGCTCGACCGCACCGGGGAGGACGGCGGACATGGCTGACGCGGACGTGACCGTCGCGGGCGGCGGCATCGGCGGCCTCGCCCTCGGCATCGCCCTGCGCCGCGCGGGGATCCCGGTGACGGTCGTCGAGCGGACCGCGGCCCTGCGGGACGCGGGCGCCGGCCTGGTGCTGTACCCCAACGCGCTGCACGCGCTGGCGGAGATCGACACCTCGCTCGCCGCCGCGGTGCGGGCCGCCGGGCACGTCCCCGCGGCGGAGGAGGTCCGCCCGATCGTCGACACCGGCGGCGCGGTCGTCGCCACCGACCGGGTGGGCGAACTGGCCGCCAGGTTCGGCGCGCCGCAGGTCTCCCTGCTGCGCACCGCCCTGCAGTCGCTGCTGCTGCGGTACGCGGCCGACGCCGGGGTGCGGCTGCGGCGGGGGATCGGCGTGACCGGCTGCGCCGACCTCGGCGACGAGGTCGCGGTCGCGCTGTCCGACGGCGGCTCGACGACGGCGGCGGCCCTGATCGGCGCCGACGGCCTGCACTCCGTGGTGCGCCGCCATCTGCTCGGCACCGAGCCTCCCCGCTACTGCGGGTACACGACCCTGCGGGGCCGCTCCCCCGCACCGCCGGAGTTCCCTCACGGGTTCATCGTGACGGCGGACGGCCTCGGCCTCTTCGCCGCCCCGGTCGGCCCCGGGCAGCTGTACTGGACGGCCAAGGTGGCCGCGCCGGCCGGGGTCTGGCCCGCCAAGGACCCGAAGGAGGCGCTGGCCGACCTCCTGGACCTCTTGGCCGGCTGGCACCCGGCGCTGGTGGACGTGGTGCGGCGCACCGACCCGGACGCGCCGGCCGTGGTCACCGACATCAACGACCGGGAGCCCGTCGCCGACTGGAGCCGGGGCCGGGTCAGCCTCCTCGGCGACGCCGCGCACCCGATGTCGCCGGGCGCCGGACAGGGGGCGGGCATGGCACTGGAGGACGCGGCCGTCCTCGGCGGGATGCTGGCCCGCACCGCGGACGTCCCGGAGGCCCTGCGGCGGTACGCCGGGCAGCGCGCACCGCGCACGGCCCTCGTCGTCAACCAGTCGCGGCACCGCGACCACGTGGTGCGCGGCGAGCGGGGCGAGTTCAGCACGCACGACCAGGAGCTGACCGATCTGTTCGGCTGGCGCGCGGAGTTCGGCCTCCCGGCCGAGTGACGCGGCGACGCGGCGACGCGGCGACCAAACCGGACCGGACCGGATCGGTACGGACAGGCACCGAACCAACGAAGGGTTGACCGTCATGGAATCGGGCACGACGCACTGGAACAACGTCAAGATCGACTATGACAAGGTACTGAACACCGACGCCTCCAACGTGGCCCTGCTCTCCGCGGCCGTGGACCTGCTGCCGGCGGACACCGCCGACATCCTCGACATCGGCTCGGGCACCGGGCGGCTCACCTCGCTGTGCCGCGCGGCCCTCCCCCAGGCCCGGATCCTCGGCGTGGACCCGGCACCGACCATGGTCAAGGAGGCGACCGCCAAGTTCGCCGACGACCCGCTGACGTCGTTCCAGGGCGGGGTGGCCGAGGACCTCTCGGACATCCCCGACGAGAGCTTCGACGTGGCCATCAGCAGCTTCGCGCTGCACCACCTCGAACTCGACACCTACCCGAAGGCGGCGGCCGAGCTGCTGCGCGTCCTGCGCCCGGGCGGTGTGTTCGTCAACGCCGACCAGTTCTGCCGGGTGATGGGGCCGGCCGGCAGCAAGGAGCGGGCCACCGACGTGCTGGAGCTGCTGACCGACAAGGCCAAGTACTACCTGCGGGAGGCGAGCTTCGAGCGCATGCTGCTCCAACTCGACCTGCTGCCGCGGTTCCTGCGGGAGGACGGGGAGATCCTGACCACGCCGGAGTTCTGGCGCGACCGCCTGCTCGAGGCGGGCTTCGAGCAGGCCGAGATCGTCGCGACCGCTCCCGAGGAGCTCTACAACCGGGTGATCGTGGCGCGGAAGGCGCCGCGCGCGGCGGCCTGACGGGCCGGGCGCGGGGCGGGCGTGGTGGTGGGTGTGCCGGTGGAGGCGATCAGCGGGCGAGCCACCACGCCGCCGTCCGGGTCAGTGGCCGAGACCGGCCTGCCTGGCCCGGACCGCGGCCTCCGTCCGGTCGACCAGGTGCAGCTTGGCGAATATCCGGGACAGGTAGTTGCGCACCGTCTTGACGGACAGGCCGAGCTGGTGGGCGATCGCCGCGGTGCCCAGGCCGTCCGCGACGAGCTCCAGCACCTCCAGCTCACGGTCGGTCAACTCCGGGAAGGGCTTGGGCACTCCGGCCGGCTGGGCCAGGTGGTCGGTCACCCACCCCGAGGTGCTGGAGTCGAAGACCAGGCCCCCGGAGCGGACGATCCTGATCGCCAGCACGAGGTCCTGGGAGGGCGCGCCCCGGGAGAGGTAGCCGCGGGCGCCGGCGCGCATCGCGGCGAGGAAGGCCTCCCGGTCGTGGGCGATGCTCACGACCAGCACGGCCGTGTCGGGGCAGCGTTCGGTGATGGAGGCGATCACGTCGGTGGTGACGGCGCTCGACGGGGACACGTGCAGCAGCACCACGTCGGGGCAGAGGCGGTGGATCGCCCGGACCGCGTCGGGGCCGGTGTCGACGCCTCCGACCACTTCGAGGGCCTCGACGCCGTCGAGCAGGCTGCGGAGGCTGGATCTGTACACCGGGGGGTCCGCGGCGATCAATACGGCGATGGTGTCCGCGAAGGCAGACTGCAGAGCCGCTTGGTCGGACATCCCGTTCCTCCCCCTGGTAACAGCTCGTGCACCAGCGATCACCGTACCAAATCCGGGCGCACTCCACCCCTGATAGGCGCAAGCCAATCGAACAGAAGTGAGCGGCCCGGTCCAGGGGCGTTCGGGAGCGCGGGGCGCGGCACGTCGGGAACCGGGTGCCGGGGCCACGCGTCGGAGGTATCGTTCTCTTATTCTAAAGTCCTTTGGAATTTGGGAGTGTGTCAAAGTGGCGTCCCGAACTCAACCCCCCGCGGTCACCGCACCCGCGTCGGCGGAAACCTCCTCGCAGCGCTCCACGTGGTGGCTGCTGGCCGCGCTGATCGCGGTCTCGCTGAACCTGCGCGCCCCGATCGCCGCGGTGTCGGCGCTGCTGACCCCCATCAAGTCCGGGCTGGGCCTGTCCGGATCGAGCCAGACCCTGCTGACCGTGCTGCCCACGGTCTGCCTCGCCCTCTTCGCGTTCACCGGCCCCGCGCTGGTCCGCCGGATGGGCGAGGAACGCCTGGTGGCGACCTCGGTGATCGTGCTGCTCGTCGGCGACCTGGTCCGGATGCTGCGCAGCGAGGCCGCGCTGTTCGTCGGCACGCTGCTGGTGGTCGCCGCGATCGGGGCCATCAACGGCGCCGTCCCCGGCCTGATCAAGCGGAAGTTCGGCGACCGGCTCGCACCGGTGATGGCGCTCTACACGATCGTCCTCACCATCGGCGCGGCCAGTGCCTCGGCGCTCGCCCCCCGGCTGAGCGGCCACGAGGGCACCGGCTGGCTGGCCTCGCTCGCCTGGATCACCGTCCCGGTCGCGGTCGTCGCCTGCGCGATCTGGCTGCCCGTCCTGCGGGAGCGCTCCTCCGCCCCCGTCCGGGCCCGGATCCCCGCCGCGCTGTGGCGGGACGCGCTGGCCTGGCAGGTCACCGCCTTCTTCGGATTCATGGGCCTGTCCTTCTACTTCGTCCTCGGCTGGCTGCCGACCATCTGCCACCAGCGGGGCATGACGCTCGACGAGGGCGGGCTGGTGCAGGCCGTCACCTCCCTGATCCAGGTGGCCGGCTCGCTGGGGGTCCCGCTGCTGATCCGCCGGCTCCCCGACCAGCGGGGCGTCGCCGTCGCCATCGGCGTGCTCAACGCCGGCGGGCTGATCGCGCTCATGGTGGCGCCGATCTCCTACGGCGCCTGGATCGCCGCACTGCTGCTCGGCCTGGCCCAGGGCGCCGGCTTCGCCCTGGCGCTGACCCTGATCGGGCTGCGCGCCAAGGACGCCGATGCGGCCGTCGGCCTCTCCGGTATGGTCCAGGGCGTCGGCTACCTCATCGCCATCCTCGGGCCACTGGTCGGCGGGATGCTGGTCAACGCCTCCGACGGCCTCCCGACGGCGCTCGTCCTGCTGCTGGTCGTCACGGCCGGCGAGGTGGTGGCGGGTGTGGGCGCCGGACGCAACCGCCACGTCCTCGAACCGGCCGGACCCCGGCCCGGCACCACACGATAGGTCCGTCCATGTCCGAACCGACCACGCCGGAACCGAACGCGCCGAAGCTGAGCATCCCGATCTACGCGGAGCTGTCACGGGTCGGCAAGGTGCTCGCCAACCCGCTGCGGCTGCGCCTGCTCGACCTGCTCGACGGGCGCGAACTCACCGTCGAGCAGCTCTCCCAGGACTCCGGGATCCCGTTCAAGAACACCTCGGCCCAGTTGCAGCAGCTCCGTTCGGCACACCTGGTCAGCAGCCGGAAGGACGGCACCAGCGTGCTGTACCGGCTGACCGACGACGACGTGGCCCGGTTCCTCGGCGTGTTCCAGGAGTTCGCCGAACGGCGCCTGGCCGACCTGCGCAGCGTCATAGACGACCAGCTCGGCGACCTCAGCGCGCTGGAGCCGGTGACGGTCGACGAACTCACCACCCGGGTCGACGCCGGGGCCCTGGTCATCGACGTCCGCACCAGCGACGACTACACGATGGGCCACGTGCCCGGCGCCGTCTCCCTCCCCTACGAACAGCTGCTGAACCGGCTCGACGAACTCCCGGACGACACCGAGATCATCGCCTACTGCCACGGGCCCTTCTGCGTGACCTCGGCCGAGAGCGTCCGGCTGCTCCGGGCGCACGACCGCCACGCCCGCCACCTCGTGGGCGGCTTCACCCGCTGGCACCGCACCGGACACCCCGTGAACACCGAGACCGACCCGTGAGAGCGGGCCGGCGCGTCCCCCTGAGGAGAAGGCAACCATGCGCATACGAGGAAGTCGGGTCGCCGTCGTCGGCGGCAGCATCGCCGGCTGCGCCACGGCCGTCGCCCTGGCCCGCGCCGGCTGCGAGGTCACCGTGTTCGAGCGCAGCCGGGGCGGCCTGCGCGACCGCGGCGCCGGGATCACCCTCCCGGCGTCGCTCTACGACGAGTTGCTCGACGCGGGGTACCTGGACCCCGGCATGCGGGTGCTGCGGCGGCCCGAGCTGATCTGGCTCACCCGCGCGGAGCGGTCCGCCGAGGGCCGCGAGGTCGGCCGCCAGCCGTACCCGTCGATCATGGCGAGCTGGGCGCTGGTCTGGCGGGGGCTGCGCGGGCAGGTGCCGGACGGCGACTACCACGAGGGCTCGACCGTCACCGGCCTGCGGCCCGGGGACGACGGCGTCGCGGTCGAGGTCGACGGCCGCCCCGCCGGGACGTACGCCGCCGTCGTCGGCGCCGACGGCTACCGCTCCACGGTGCGGCCGGCGGTCGCGCCCGAGGCCGTGGTGGCGTACGGCGGGTACGGCCTCTGGCGCGGCGACTACCCCGCCGACCGGGGCGCCGACGGCCCGGCGCACCCGCTGCTGGACGACTTCGTCGCGGTCGGCTTCCCCGGCGGCCACGCCGTGTTCTACCGTATTCCCGACGCCGGTTCCGGCGGCTTCCGGCAGAACTGGGCGCTGTACGGCAGCGTGCCGGACGGCCTCTACCCGGCCGAGGCCGCCCCCGTCCCCCGGGGGCAGGTCGACGAGAAGGCCGCCGGCTACCTGGAAGAACTCATCACCCGCGAGCTGCCGCCCGTGTGGGCCGACGCGGTGCGGCGCACCGAGCGGCACGAACTGTCGATCAACCCGATGTACGACACCACGGTCTCCCGCTACGCCGCCGGCTCCCTGCTGCTGGCCGGCGACGCCGGGGCGATCGCCCGCCCGCACACCGGGGCGGGCGCGGTGAAGGCGATCCAGGACGCCCGCGCCCTCGAACTCGCCTGCCGGGAGCACGAGTCGTGGGCGCAGGCGCTGGCCGCCTTCGACGCCGCGCGGCGCGGCGCGGGCAACGACCTCACCCGGCTCGGCAAGCACCTGGGAAGGATGCGCGTCGAGGAGTCCCCGGACTGGTCCGCCCTGACGCCGGCGGACTTCGAGTCCTGGCTGCACGCGAACACGCACGGCTGGCAGAGCGCGTACGACCCGACCTGATCCGTAGGAACGACGTCCGACCACCCACCCAGGAGGAAGAGATGTTCACCCTGCCGCCCATCACCCTGCCCGGCATGGACGAGTACGCGGAGGCCCACTCGACCCCGGACCCGGCCCAGTTGGCGGGCGTGTCCGGGAACGACCTGGGCATGGGCCACCTGATCAGCGGCCAGCTCGTCGGCGGGCTGCTGCGCATGGTCATCCACACGCTTCAGCCGAAGGTGGTCCTCGACATCGGCACCTTCACCGGGTACTCGGCGCTGTCCATGGCCGTCGCCCTGCCCGAGGGCGCCCGGGTGATCAGCTGTGAGATCGACCCGGACCGCGCCGAGGTCGCCCGCAAGCACATCGCGGAGGCCGGCTACGCCGACGTCATCAGCGTGCGGGTCGGTCCCGCGCTCGACACGATCGCCGAGATCGAGGAGCCGCTGGACCTGGTCTTCATCGACGCCGACAAGCCGAACTACCACACCTACTACTCCGCGACGCTGCCCCGGCTCTCCGCCCGGGGGCTGATCGCCTGCGACAACACCATGTGGCGCGGGGAGATCACCGACGCGGACAGCACCGACCCCGACGTGCGGGCCCTGCGGGCGTTCAACGACGCCGTCGCCGCCGACCCGCGCAGCGAGTCCGTGATGCTCACCGTGCGGGACGGGGTCACCCTGATCCGCCGGGTCTGAGACCGGCCGCGGGGCCGCCGGGCTGGCGGACGTCAGGCCTCCCCCAGCCCGGCCACCAGCTTCCTGGGGGCGACGAGCCGGTAGGCGTCCACGACCAGCTCGCGCACCTCCGCCCAGTCGACCGGCACGTCCAGGTAGACCCCGACCCAGTCGCGCCCGCCGTAGGGCGGTGCGAAGAACCGGTCGGGTTCGGCGGCGACCATCGCCTCCCTGGCGCCCACCGGGGCCGGCACCCAGAAGCTCCGCCGGCCGCGCGGGTGGTGCTCCGAGAGCTGGGCCAGCGTCCGCCGCCGGATCCGCCAGGACGGCTCCCCGTGGTGGTTGCTCGCCTCGACCACCTCGGGCAGCGCCAGGCACAGTGCGCGCAGCCGCTCCTCCACGTCGTCCCCGGTCATGCCGCCCTCGTCCCCTCTCCGCCGCGGCCGCTTCCGCGCGCTCCCGCCAGGATGCCACCCCGGAACGGTGGCTGGGCGATCCACCCGCCGTCGCACGGGACATGACGTCATGTCAGCTCCATGGGAGCCGGGGGCGGGCGGGAGTCCCGCGGGCGGGGCCGCCGGGCCCGTCCGCACGGGGTGCCCCGTGCGGACGGTCGGACGGTCCTCGGGCGCCGGGCCGGCCGGACGGCCCGCCTCAGCCTGCCGCGCGGGCCAGGCCGGTGAGCCGCCGCGCCACGTCCGCCGGCGACGGCATCCCGGCGATCTCGGCGCCGACCTCGCGCGCCGCCCGGGCCAGTGCCTCGTCGGCGAGCAGCCGGTCGAGCAGCTCCGGCCCGATCTCCTCGGCGCCCGCGGCGAGCCCGGCGCCCCGCCGCCGCACCGCGTCCGCGGTGATGAAGCGGTCGGACCCGTCGGGCAGCACGAGCTGCGGGACGCCCGCGTCCAGCGCGCTGAGCGCGGTGCCGCTGCCGCCGTGGTGGATCGCGGCCGCGCAGGTGTCCAGCAGGGCCCGCCACGGGACCCAGCCGTACGCCCGAACGTTGTCGGGGAGGGTGTCGAACGTGCCCAGGTCGAGTTCACCGGTGGCCAGCACGAACTCCGCGTCGACCTCGGCGGCCGCCGCGATCACCCGCTCGATCCTGGTCAGGCCGTCGGTCTTGGGCGGGACGGTGCCCAGGGTCACCGCCACTCGCGGGCGGTCGGCGGGCACGGCGAGCCGGGCGGGGAGTTCCCCCTCGCCGTTGTAGGCCCCGGGCCGCATCGAGCAGCCGTACCGCTCCTGCCCGGCCATGCTGGGCGGCGCGAGGTCGATGACCTCGGCCGGCTCCGGCAGCCGGTCGATCCCGTGCCGGGCGAAGGCGTCCGCCATCTCCGCGAGCATCAGCGCCCGCAGCTTCGGGGTGCGGACGAAGCCCAGGTCGTGCTGGACGGCGGGCACGCCCAGGCGGGCCGCCGCGAGCAGGGCCACCGGGAACTGGTAGTCGTACACCACCAGGTCCGGCCGCCACCGCTCGGCGAGCTCGACCGTCTCGTCGGCCACCCGGCTGTTGACGAGGGCGGCCAGCGGGACGAACGCCTCGCGGTCGGCCGAGTTGCTCTCGACCACCCGCCGCATCAGGTCCGGCCGCCGGGTGCGGCCGGCCTCCCGGATCTCCTTGCGCCAGTCGACGCCCGGCGCGATGGACAGGTACGGCAGCCCGGACCCGGCGACCGACTCGCCGCCGTCCATCGAGGCCACCGCGACCTCGTGGCCGAGCTCGCGCATCGCCTCGGCCAGCGGGACCAGCGGGAAGAGATGGCCGGCGCCGGGTGCGCCGGCGAACAGTACACGCATGAAGGAACCTCGGACGTCGCTACGGGGTGGCTCGGTGGGGGACGGTTCGCCGCGGGGGGTCAGGAGGCGGCCCGGTGCAGGGCGGCTTCCATGCCGTTCAGCACGGCGTCGCAGTCGCGCCGCAGGGTCTCGGCGTCGACGGCGCTCAGCAGGTAGACCCCGAGCCAGTTGCGCGACCCGGCGGACGGGTCGAAGGCGGGGACGGTGCGGCCCGCGGGCATCGCGAACGCGGGCACGGCCTCGATGGTGCTGCCCGGGGACAGCAGGGCCTGCCAGTCCACGGCCTCCGGGTTCCAGACCGGGCTGGTCCGCCAGGGCACGCCCGCCGCGTCGGTCGGGACGACGGCCAGCGACGCGGCGGCCCCGGACCCGACGACCGGCATCACCGCGGGGTACTCCACCCGCTCGCCGAGCAGCTGCCGGACCAGCATGCCGATCGGGTCGAGCCCGAAGACCTCGTGGACCTGCCGGGTCGTCAGCAGGCCGCCGAACCGGGCCGCGGTCTCGATGACGACCAGCTCGCCGTCCTTCATCAGCTTCAGCTCGGTGTGGGTGCCGCAGTTCTCCAGGCCGAGCGCGTCGACGGCCCGCCGGGTGACCTCCTCGATCCGCCGCTGCAAGGGCACCGGGAGGACACACGGCGAGGTGCTGGCCACCTCGACGAAGGAGGGCACGGTCGGCAGCTTGGCGGTGATGGCCAGCGGGCGGTGGACGCCGTCCGCGACGATCCCCTCCACGCTCACGTAGTCGCCGTAGCCGGGCTCCTCGTACCAGCCCTCGGTGGAGCCCTGGGCGATCGACTCGACCAGGCGGTCCCGGTCGGTGTCCGCGGCGTAGAGCTCGTTCATGCCGACCTGGCTGCCGGCCCGCAGCCCGCTCTCGATCCCGGCCCACGCCGGGGCGGCCTGCTCGACCGAGTCCAGCACGATCTGGGCGACCGACCCGGCGCCCCAGGCCGGCTTGAGCAGCAGCGGGGGCTCCAGCTCGGCCAGCGCGCCGGTCAGGTCCGCGAGGCTGTCGACCCGGCGGAACGCGGGGATCGGCACCCCGGCGGCGGCCCACGCCTCCCGCATCAGCCGCTTGTCCCGGGCGCGGACGATCCCCTCCCCCGGGCCGGCCAGGTTCAGCCGGCGCGCGGCGTGGGCGACGGCCAGCACGGCGAACTCCGAGAGGGTCAGCACCGCGTCGGCCCCGATGGCCTTGGCGTGCTCCACGATGAGATCGACCAGCTCCTCGCCGCGCGGGGCGTCGGGGACCAGCTCGATCCCGGTACAGCTGGGCCGCCACACCTCCTCCCCGGCCGCGGGCAGCGGCGCCAGCGCGAGGACGTGCAGCTCCCCGCAGGCGGCGATGCGCGGGAACGCGTAGTCCAGCGGGGCGCCGCCCTTGACGTAGACGTACAGGATCTTGTTCAACGCACTCTCTCCTGAAGGAAGTTCACTGGTTCGCGGGCATGCCGACGCACGGGCCCGCGCTCACGCGGGCCCGTCGCGGCCGGGTCAGCCGGCGGTGCGGAAGGGGCGCAGCTGCAGCAGGCTGACGCCGTCGCCGTCGATCGCCCACTCGATGTCGACCGGGGCCGCGTACGTCTCGTCGGGCGAGAAGTGCGCCTGCAGCAGGCGGCTGATCAGGGCCAGCCGGCGCACCAGGTCCTTGGTCCCGGCGTCCAGGTCGGTGGCGGCGCTGCCCAGCGAGACCGTCCGGCTGCCGCCCTCCATGGTGTTGCACAGGTACTGGAGCGGGGCGCCCCGGCCGGAGACCACGTCGGTCACCGAGCGCGGCGAGATGTTGAGGTAGACGTTGCGGAAGTCCTGCGGGCTCAGCGGGTTGCAGGTGACCAGCACGCCGCCGACGGTGGCGCCGACCTGCTCCTGGACGATCACGGCCATCCGGCAGTGGTCCAGCGGGATGCCCGCCTGGCTGCGCAGCAGCACCGCGCGCGGCGAGAACAGCGAGGCCCAGACCTCCCGGACCGCGTCGAGGACCGCCTCCGGGCCGCTGACGTGCGCCACCGACTCGTAGAGTCCGGCGGCGGAGAAGCCGGGCAGGTCCTCGGCGTTGGAGGAGCTGCGGACGACCTGGACGCGGGCGCCGTAGAGGTGCCGGTCGAGCGCCCGGTCGACCTCGGCGCGGATCGGCTCGGGCAGCGGGGCGGTGCGGATCAGCCGCTGGACGTCGAGGCAGAGCTCCTCGGTCCGCGGGCCCTCCTCCCCCGGCGGAGTCCCGTCCCGGAGGGCGGAGTCCAGCCGGTCCACGGCGGCCCGGAGCTCCGGCGAGGAGTCGAGGAAGCCCTGCTGGAGCGAGAAGGGCAGCACGATCCCGCGCGGTACGTGGGCGTACTCCTTCACCAGGATCCGCACGGCGTCGTCGAGTTCGACCGCGTCCGCGTCCTCCGGGAGGCCGAGCTGGCGGGCCAGGTAGCGCAGCAGGTCCGCCCGGGGCGGCCGGGGCAGCTGGTAGAAGCCGAGCCAGCGGGGCGAGCCGTGCTGCAGCAGGTGGGTGAGCTCGCCGAGGTTGGCGGCCTTGGTGCCGAAGCGGACGTGGTCTCCCTCGCGCAGTTCGGACAGCGGGGTGACGGCCGTGGGCGCGAGGTCGGGCAGGTCCACGGTGATGCGCTCGGCCGCGAGGGCCGGCCGGGCCTCCCCGGGGCCGCCCGGCTCGGCGGCTTCGAGGAGGAGGTCCCCGCCGTCGGCCTCGACCCGGTAGTGCACCCAGCGGCCGGCCAGCCCGGCCCGGTCGATCCGCTCCAGGGCCCCGATGCCGACGGCGTTGGGGATACCCCACCCGGTGGCCATCACGTTGATGTGGGAGAGCGGCGTGGTGTGCTCGGTGTGGATGATCCCGGACACCCGGGGGATGTCCTCGGGCACCCGGGGCATCACCACGATGTCCTGCCACTCCAGCGGCTCGGGGTCGGCCCGGTACTCCTCCTCCGAGCGGTACACCCGCAGCCGCCCGTGGGCCGCGCCGGCGCTCAGCGGCACGAAGGAGGCCGTGGAGTAGAGCTCGTGGGACAGGACGCGCGGGATCTCGCTCTCCGGGATGTCCGCGAGGTAGGCCTCCTGCTGGTGGCCGGCCGGCTTGAGGACCAGCCGCAGCGCCGGGTCGACGTGCTCACGCACCCGGTGGAAGAAGAAGCGCAGCATCTCCCGGGACATGGTGTCGACGTCGACGGTCTCCAGGGACAGGAAGGTGTCGGCCCGGTCGCCGTCCTCCGCCGCCGCGCGGGTGTGCAGGGCGAGGGTGCCGAGATAGAAACGACGGTCGGGATTCCGGTAGACGTCGTCATTGAAGGAATCGAGCCGGCTCGCCAGTTCGTCGATCGACATGCCGAGGATCTCGCACCCGACGTACTTGACGTGGAGGGTGCCGTCGGCGCTGTCGATGAAGTGCAGGACCGACTCCTCGCGGTCGAACACGATCTTCACATAGGGATAGCCGCCGACGTGGCCGGCGAGTCCGGAGAAGTCCTCAAGGGTGAGATCGTCGCCCGGGAGGCGGGGCCGCGTGGTCGCGTCGTTGCGATCCGAACGGGTCATGCGCACAGTTCAGCCATTCGTCATCATGTACACGATCAGTGCACCTGGCACAGAAGGGTCGGGTATGACCACCCACACAGTGCCATTCAGTATGAACATTTGACGAATGATCACATGACATCAGGCCATCAGGAATCGATCCGGCCATCAGAATGTCGTCAAGGCGGCCCCGACCGCGCGTCAAGCCGTGGCAAAGGTCACATGACGGGAGATCGCCTTCACTTGATGAACGATCGAAGATTTCCGGAATAGGTGATTCCTGTACGACCTCAGGCGAACGCGGGGACAATCGCCCGGAGGAAGTGGCGACCCGGGGCGTCCCGGGGGCCGCGAACCGAAGATCCCCGGGCATACCCGCTGTAACGAGTGGTAGGTACACTGGGCCGCATGAGCAAGAAGGAGGCACTGACCCGGGCCGCTGCCGAACTGCTGTGGGAACGTGGCTACACGGGCACCAGCCCGGCCAAGGTCCTGGAGCGCGCGCACGCCGGCCAGGGCAGCATGTACCACCACTTCTCCGGCAAGGCGGACCTCGCCCTGGAGGCCATGGCGTGGATGAGCGAGGAGCTCCGCGCCCGCGCGGAGGGCGCACTGGGCGGCGAGGGCGGGGCCGTCGCCCGCGTCAACGCCTTCCTCGACCTCGAACGCGACCCGCTCGCGGGCTGCCGCATGGGCCGCCTGACCCAGGACTACGACGTCGTCACGGACGACCGGCTGCGCGCGCCCCTGGCCGAGTTCTTCGACTGGCTCGACGGGCGGCTGACCGAGGTGCTCGCCGAGGGGGTGCGCAGCGGAGAGCTCCGGCCCGGCACCGATCCGGCGGCCACGGCCTCGCTGGTCATGGCGGCGGTGCAGGGCGGCTACGTCCTGGCCCGGGCGGGGCAACGGCCCGAGGCGTTCCAGCGGGCGGTCAAGGGTGTCAGGCTGGTCCTGGCCGGCCTCCAGGCCGGTTCCGACCAGGGCCGTTCCTGATCCGTCATCGGGGCCGTCATCGGATCCGGTGACGGCCCCGGTGACGGCGTCGGCCTCGGGGCGGCCCGGCGCCGTCACGGCGCCCGGCGGGCGGCCGCGGCGACGAGCACGCAGGCCGAGCCCGCGGCGGACGCCGCCGCCAGGGCCCACCAGACGGCGTCCGGGAGCAGGCCGAACAGCACGCCGCACAGCACCGGCCCGGCCGCGGCCCCGAGCGAGACCCCCATCTGGCTGACGGCCGTGGCCCGCTGCTCCCGCCCCGGATGGGGCAGTCCGACGACGTAGTGCAGCAGGCCCGCCCAGCCCCAACCGCCGCCGTAGGCGAGCAGGGCGCCGAGCAGGGTCGGCACGGGGCCCGGGCGGGTCAGCAGCACGGCGCCCACCGCCCCGGTCGCGAAGAGGCCGACGAGGACCGGCCAGGCCAGCCGGGGAAGGCGGCCGACCAACCAGCCCACGCCGAGCCGGACCGCGATGTTCAGCGCGGCGCCGGCGGTCGCCACCGCGCCGGCGAGTTGCAGTGAGGCCCCCCGGGTGGTCAGCGCCAGCACCAGGAAGCCGCCCAGTCCGTTGCCGACCAGCGCGCCGAAGAAGCCGGCACAGCTGAGGGCGATCAGCCGGGCGTCGGCCTTCAGGGGTGCGCCGGCGCCCGCGGCGGCGGCCGGCTGCCGCCCTTCCGCGGCCGCGTGCCGCACCAGCAGGACCGCGCCGAGGCCGCACGGCACCGCGGTGGCGGCGAACACGCCGCGCCAGCCGACCGGGCCGGCCAGCAACGGCATCGTCGCGCTGGCGAGCAGCGTCGCCGTCGGCACCGCGGCCTGCTTCAGGCCGAACGCGAAGGCCCGCAGCCCCGGGGCGCACCGGCGCATCAGCAGCGCGTTGGTGTGCGGCTGGGTGTACCCGTACGCGAGGCCACCGAGGGCCGAGCTGATCCAGAGTCCGGTGGCCGGGGCCCCGGCCGCACCGAGCAGCCCCGCGCAGGTGGCCCCCAGGGCGACCGCCAGGGTCCGTTCCACTCCGACCGGGGAGGCGGACCGCCTGCTGACGAAGGCCCCCGTCAGGGAGGCCAGCCAGTAGACGGCCAGGACGGCCCCGGTCCGGGTGGCGCTCCAGCCCAGTTCCGCGCAGATCAGGCCGTTCGCGGCGCCGGGGAGGAAGACCGGCAGCGAGGTGAGGACGGTGACGCCCGCGACGCCCAGGGCCGTCGGCAGACCCGAGGCACCGGCGCGCACCGGGCCGGACCGAGGGGGCCGGACGAGCGTGCTCACCGGGCCAACGCCTCGATCCGGTCGGCGCGGTGGAGTGCCGCGCCGTCCAGCAGGGCCCTGGCGATCGCGTCCGCGTCCCCCAGCGTCACCGAGTCGACGCCGGGCCGGACCCCGGCGGCCGTCGCCCAGTGCACGCCCTCGGTGGGGACGCCGAGGGCGTACCGCGCCGGGTGCACGATGCCGCGCGCGTCCACGAGGCGGCTCGGCCGCTCGGTCACCGCGAGCGCTCCGGTCTCGTGGTGGCCGCCGTCCGGGTCGGGGATCCGGTACGGGGCCGCCCGGCCGGTCGCCAGGAGCCCGCGCAGCAGCGGGTCGGCGGTGATGCGCACGTCCGGACTCTGGACGCGGGCCTCGATCAGGGTGGTGACCGCGATCGGCGGCCCCGGCACCACGGACGAGGAGACGAGGAACCCGTCCTGCCGCGGGGCCGGCACCACCCGCATCCCCGGGCCCACCAGGGTCACCAGTCCGGCGCGGACCAGTGCGGCCAGCTCCGCGATCCGGCGCCCGGGCGGGCCGATCGACAGGGCCGCGTTGAACGGCGAGAACCAGCCGGTCAGTTCCTGCCGGTAGGACTGGCCGGTGATCCCGGCGTGGTCCACGACCTGGCGGATCTCGTTGCGCAGATCCCGCAGCGCGTCGAGGGCCGCCTTCACCGGATCGTCGTTGTTGCCGCCCCTCGCCCGTGCGGCGTCGCGTTCGAGGTGCTCCACCAGCCACCGGCCGAACTCCCGCCGCCCCCGCAGGGCCTGCTCCCCGTACGGGGTCTCGACCTGCCGCCAGTCCCACTGCTCGGCGGCCGCGATCCCGTGCCGCCTCAGCAGCGTCTCCGGCAGCGGCAGGTGCGCCGGGGAGGAGAGGCAGGCCCGGAGGAAGCCGTTCACCGAGTCGGCCGGGGCACGGCGCTCCCGCAGCAGCGTGCGGTAGTAGACGATCTCCACCTCGCGGGCGACCAGTGGCCACACGTCCCGGCGGAACCGCACGTCGCCGTGGGAGGCGGCGCGGGCCCGCAGCCCGCGGACGGCGGAGGCGGTGAGCAGCAGCGGCCGGTGCCGTTCGCCGAGCTCCTTCTGGTTCTCACCGCGGGCCTGGTACGGGAGGCCGCGGCGGGATCCCGCACAGATTCTCGGCTCCCGGCCCGAGGGGTGGTAGTCGAGGCGCCCGTCGGCGCGTTGCTCGAACACCCCGCCGCGGCCCTCGGTGAACAGGCCCAGATAGTCGAAGAACGCGAGCCCGAGGCCGCGCAGCGCCACCGGTTCGCCCGGGGCGATCGCCGCCGTGTCCGCCTCCGCCGGGTTGCCCGGCGGCAGCCGCCGGCCGCCGGCCGGTGCCGGGGTGCCGCGGGGTGCGGCGGGGGCGGCGGCGGGCACGTGGCCTTGGGCCAGCACGACCGCGTCGAGCAGGAGCCGGTCGCCGCCGGCCAGGCGCAGCAGTTGCCGGCCGTCGAGCTCCTCCAGCGCGACGGCGGTGTCCTGGTGGAGGTGCACCGTCACGTGCGGCGGCGCGGTCCGCACCGTCCGGCGGTAGGCCCAGCGCAGGTAGTGGCCGTAGAAGGCGCGGGTGGGGTAGGAGTTGGGCCCCAGCTCGCGGGCCTCGCGCAGCACCTCGCGCGGGTACTCGGAGCCCGGGCGCCCGGCGTCCGGGTGCTCGGAGCCCGGGTGCTCGGATCCCGGGCCGATGTCCGGGCCCGGCGCGTCCCGGCTCGCGGCGGTGAGTAGCCCCGCCCATTCGTACACGTTGGGACCGGGCACCACCGGTCCCTCGCAGACCACGCTGGCGTCGGTGAACACGGTGATCTGTTCCGCGACGGTGTTCATCAGCAGGTGCGGCGACTGGTCCGTCCGCCAGACCCGGCCGGCCCCGGGCGGCGCCGGGTCGACGGCGTGCACGGTCACCGGGCCGCGGTCCGGGTCGGCCGCCGCGCCGGCGCACAGGCGCTCCAGCAGGATGAGCCCCCGGGGGCCCAGCCCCACGATTCCGACACTGAATCGATTGTTCAAAACCCGTTCCCCCGCCTGGCTGTGCCCGATCGTTCGCTCACGCCGATCCTAGTCAGCGGGATTTCCATTCATGCGGCCCGCACATGATTCATGCACCGGCGTCATGGAACGCCATTCATGCGCCCGCCGAATGAGTCGCCAGGCCGATCTATTTCCCATCCCCGAACCCCCCGGCTAGCTTTTGACCCGGCCCGCGGCGGCCGCTCCGACCAGTCGGCCCCGCCCGGTTCTTGGGCCGATCGCACCGCCCGGTCCTCTGTCTGACGCCGCGCGGCAACCCCCGGTTCCTGTTTCCGTCATTCGAACGGAGAAATACGCATGCCCGAATCCAGCCCCGCCAAGTACAAGCCCTACAACCGGTCGTCGATAAAGCGGGCGCCGCAGTGGGACAGAATTCCGCAGGATCTGCGCGAAGCGGTCGAGGTGGTGGCCCACGTCCTCCCGTTCCGGACGAACCAGTACGTCCTCGACGAGCTCATCGACTGGAACCGGATACCCGACGACCCGATATTCCGGCTCAACTTCCCGCACCGCACGATGCTGGAGCCGGACGACTACACCGCCCTGCGCGACCTGCTCCGGTCCGGCGACAAGCAGCAGCTGGCCAAGCAGATCTTCGAGATCCGCAACCGGATGAACCCGCACCCGGCCGGACAGCTGAGCCACAACGTGCCGCAGCTCGACGGCCAGGTCGTCCCCGGGATCCAGCACAAGTACGACCAGACCGTGCTGTTCTTCCCGAGCGCCGGCCAGACCTGCCACGCCTACTGCACGTTCTGCTTCCGCTGGCCCCAGTTCGTCGGCGAGGACGACCTGCACTTCGCGGCCCGTGACGCCGAGGGCCTGGCCGCCTACCTCAGGCGGCACCCCGAGGTCACCGACGTGCTGATCACCGGCGGCGACCCCATGATCATGCGCACCGGCGCGCTGGAGCGGTACATCGAACCGCTGCTGGCACCCGATCTGGCCCACGTCCGCAACATCCGGTTCGGCACGAAGGCCGTCGGCTACTGGCCGCAGCGCTTCGTCAGCGACGTGGACGCGGACGACCTGCTGCGCCTGTTCGAGCGCATCGTCGGCGCCGGCAAGCACCTCGCCCTGATGGCCCACTACAACCACCCGGCCGAGCTGCGCCCCGCCATCGCCCAGCAGGCGCTGCGGCGGATCACCGGCACCGGCGCGGTCGTCCGGATGCAGTCCCCCGTGCTGCGGCACATCAACGACGACCCGGCGGCCTGGCAGGAGCTGTGGACCACCGGGGTCGGCCTCGGCGCCGTTCCGTACTACATGTTCGTCGAGCGCGACACCGGCGCCCGGTCCTACTTCGAGCTGCCGCTGGTCGAGGCGTACGAGATCTTCCGGACGGCCTACAGCTCGGTCTCCGGCCTGTCCCGGACGGTGCGCGGCCCGTCGATGAGCGCCTTCCCCGGCAAGGTGCTCATCGACGGGACGCCGACGATCCGCGGCGAGAAGGTCTTCGCGCTGCAGTTCCTGCAGGCCCGGCGGGACGGCGTCGTCCGCCGGCCCTTCTACGCGAAGTTCGACCCCGCCGCGACCTGGTTCGACCAGCTCGTCCCGGCGTTCGGGGAGCGCTCCTTCTTCTTCGAGGAGGAGCCCGCCGACCGTGCGCCCGTCCTCGGCCAACCGCTCGACCTGGTGGGGGTGTGACCGGGATGGCCGATCGACCGCTGCCGGTCTACGAGGTCCTGGCGCTCCGGTTCGGCACCCACGCCGACCGGCCCGCGCGGGACAACTTCCTGCACGACGACGGCCAGTTCGCCCCGGGCAGCGCGGGTCCGATGGACTTCTACCTCTGGGTGGTCCGCAACGACCGGCACTTCCTGCTGGTGGACACCGGCTTCCCCGAGTCGATGGCCGCGCGCCGGGGCCGCACGCTGTTCCGCTGCCCCGTCGACGCACTGGCCGACCTCGGGGTCACGGCCGAGCAGGTGTCGGACCTCGTGATCACCCACATGCACTACGACCACGCGGGCAACCTGGACCGCTTCCCCACCGCCCGGGTCCACCTCCAGGAGGAGGAACTGCGGTTCTGCGCCGGGCCGGCCATGCGCCACCAGGCCGTACGCCGCCCCTTCGAACCGGTCAACGTGCAGGCCGCGGTGCAGGGACTGTTCGAGGAGCGGCTGGTCCTGCACCGCGGGGAGGCCGAGATCCTGCCCGGTGTGACCGTGCACCGGGTGCCGGGCCACACCCCGGGCACCCAGGTGGTCCGGGTCCGCACCGCGCGCGGCTGGGTCGTGCTGGCCAGCGACGCCAGCCACCTGTGGGACAACATCCGGCTGCGCAGCCCGTTCCCGATCCTCGACCACCTCACGCCCATGCTGGAGGGCTACGACGTGATCGAGTCCCTCGCGGACGGCCCCGACCACATCATCCCGGGCCACGACCCCCGGGTGGCCCTCCGCTTCCCCGCCCTGGCCACGGCCCCCGACTGGGTGTGCCTGCACGAGGCCCCCCTGACGGAGGAGCGGCGGCCCGCCCCCCGCACCGAGCCGGTCGGAGCGGCCGGATGACGGCCCATCGGATCGCCGTCGTCGGCGCGGGGCCGCGCGGCCTGAGCGTCCTGCAGCAGATCGACGAGCTGGCCGGCCTCCTGCCGGCCGGGCACGGACTGGAGGTGCACCTGATCGACCCCGGCGAGCCCGGGCAGGGCTCGCACCCCGACGGCCAGCCCGCCCACCTGCTGACCAACACCGTGGCCAGCCAGGTCACGATGGTCACCGACGGCCGAGGCCCCTCCTTCACCGAGTGGGCGGCGGAGCTCGGGTACCGCGAGTTCGACACCGGCTTCCACCCCACGGGCGGCGACGGCGGCCGGCCGGTCGGCGAGCACTCCTACCTGCCGCGCAAACTGCTCGGCCACTACCTCAGCTGGGTGTTCGACCGGACGGTCCGGGCGCTGCCCGAGCGGATCCGGGTGGTGCACCACCGCGACAGCGCCCGCGACATCGAGGCGCGTCCCGACGGCGGGTACACCGTGCACCTCACCAAGGGCCACCGCCTGCCGAGCGACTACGTCTTCCTCACCACGGGGCACTGCCACCGGGCCCCCACCGACGAGGACCGCGCCTACGCGGAGTTCGCCGCGGAGCACGCGGACCGCAACCCCTGGCTGGTGTACTGCCCCTCCCCGTACCCGGTGCGGCGGCTCGGCGAGATCGCCCCGGGTTCCACCGTCGCCGTCCAGGGCTTCGGGCTGACCGCGCACGACGTGGTCTCCGAGCTCACCGCCGGCCGCGGCGGGCGGTTCGAGGGCTCCGGCGCGGACCTCGTGTACCGGCCCTCCGGGCGCGAGCCGTCGATCCGGCTGTTCTCCCGCCAGTGCCTGCCGTTCGCTGCCCGGGGGATCAACCAGAAGGGCATCACCGGGCAGCACCGGGCACGCTTCTTCACCCCGGAGGCGGTGCGCCTGCTCAAGGAGCGCGCGGTCCGGCTCCACAACGACCCTCGGCTCGACTTCGAGGCGGAGGTCCTCCCGCTCCTGGTCCGGGAGATGGCCTACGCCTACCGGACCGCGCGGCAGGGCGCCGCCGTCCCCCCGGAGGGCTTCGAACCGAGCCCGGCCGAGCTGGCAGCCGTCGAGTCCGTCCTCGATCCCTTGCGCGGCCGCGAGTTCGCCGACCAGAAGGCGTTCACCGAGTTCTTCGTCCAGCAGGTCGTCGAGGACCTGGCGGAGGCGGAACGGGGCAACCTGACGAGCCCGGTGAAGGCCGCCACCGACGTCATCCGGGACACCCGGGCGAGCCTGCGGGAGGCGGTGGAGTTCTCCGGGCTCACCCCGCGGTCGCACCAGGAGTTCAACCGGATCCACAACCCGACCATGAACCGGGTCTCCTTCGGCCCGCCGCTGCTGCGCAACCGGCAGCTGCTCGCGCTGATCCGGGCCGGCGTCGTCGGCCTGGCGGGCGGCCCCGGCTGCACCGTGGTCCTCGACCGGGAGGCCGGACGCTTCGTCGTCCGCACGCCGTACGCCCGCGGGCCGGAGGTCCTGGCCGCCGACGCCCTGGTGATCGCCCGGCTCGACGCCTTCCACCCCGAGCGCGACAGCTCGCCGCTGATCGGCAACCTGCTCGGACGCGGCCTGGTCCGGCCGTACGCCAACGGCCCGTTCAAGCCCGGCGGCCTGGAGATCGACGAGCGGGGCCGGCCCGTCACCGCGGCCGGCGAGACGCTCACCACCGCCTGGGCGATCGGCTACCCGGTCGAGGGGCCGCGGTTCTACACCCACGCACTGCCCCGGCACGCGATGGCCTCCCAGTTCACGCGCGACGCCGAAACCGCCGTCCGGGACCTCTTCACCCACATCCACCAGCGCACCGACCCCACCCCGGAGGCAGAACGTGGCGATACAGAGCGGACAGCAGTTTCCGTACCCTGAGTTCCGACGGCGCCACGCGCGCCCGGATCCGGAGCCGGTGCTGTGGCGATGGGAGAGCCTCGCCGAGGAGCTCCGGGCGACCGAGCACACCGAGTACGGCACGATCACCCTCGCCCGGCCGGACGGCGGCCACGAGGTCGTCCCCGGCACCTCGATGACCTTCCAGGCCGTCCGGCCCGGCGACCGCACCACCCCGCACTCGCACACCTGGTGGCACCTCTACTTCGTGCGCTCCGGGACGGGGACCGTCGTCTTCGACGGGACCGGCGAGACCAGGGGCCTGGACGAGGGCGACATCCTGCTCATCCCGGCCTGGTCCGTGCACCACTTCGAGAACCCGGCCGGGGACGCCGACCTGCTGCTCCTCAACATGTCCAACCTTCCCCAACTGGCCTCCCTGCACAACAACTTCTCCAAGTAGCCCGTGCTCGAAAAGACCCACGAGAGGCGAAGCATGTTCAAACGGATCGACCACATCGGCGTGGTGGTGGACGACATCACCGAGGCCCGGGCCCTGCTGGAGAGCCTGGGCATGCAGTTGGAACGGGCCCAGGACATCCCCGAGCGCAACGTGCGGATCGCCTTCTACCGCTGCGGGGACGGCCTGATCGAGCTCGTCGAGCCGACCGGCGAGGAGGCGCGGCGCCGCCGGCTCGGCGAGGGCGCCCAGGCCCGGATCGAGCACATCGGGGTCGAGGTCGACGACGTGCCGCAGATCATGGAGGCCGTGCGACGGCTCGGCATCCGGCTCACCACGAGCGAGCCCGTGCTCGTCGGCCCGAACCTGAACGCCTGGACCGAGCCCGGGACGTCCGACGGGATCCAGTTCCAGCTGGTCCAGCGGGACGTGGCCTGACGCCGCGCCCGTGACGGACGGCCGGGGGCGGAGACCGTCCGGTCGATGCCCGATCCGCCCCCGGCCGCCGTTCGCGTGGAGCCCGGACGCCGTTCGCGTTGCACCCGACCCGCCAACCACCGCTCCACGGCGGCGGATTGCGGCTGTACATACTAGTAGTTACACTCCGGGATGTGGATTCCTTGAAGCTGCCTGCGGCAACCGAGGCGGTGCCGACGGAGGCACCGCAGACCCCTGACGACCGGCACGCCCCCGAGGGCCGGCCCGGACGACGACCGATGTGGATGCTGGCGTCCCTGCTCGGCGGCATGTTCCTGGGCAACGTCGACATCGCGGTCGTCAACGTGGCGATCCCCTCCATCCGCGACCGGCTGCACGCCTCCAGCGGCGCGCTGGAACTGATCGTCTCGGGCTACACGCTCGCCTTCGCGATGCTGCTGATCACCAGCGCCCGGCTCGGCGAGACCCACGGCCGGCGGCGCCTCTACCTGACGGGGCTGACCGTCTTCACCGTCTCCTCGCTCGCCTGCGGCCTCGCCCCCGACGCGGCGGTCCTGGTGGCCGCGCGGGTGGTGCAGGGGTTCGGCGCGGCCCTGATGATCTCCCAGGTGCTGACCACCATCCAGGTCGAGTTCGAGGGCCGGGCGAGGCGCCGGGCGCTGGGCGCGTACACCGGCATCCTGGGCGTCAGCTCCGTCGTGGGCCAGGCGCTGGGCGGCATCCTGGTGTCCGCCGACATCCTGGGCACCGGCTGGCGGCCGGTCTTCCTGATCAACATCCCGATCGGCGTCGTCCTGCTGTTCACCTCGCTGGCCTTCCTCCCGAACGACCGACCCTCGCAGCACGGCAAACTGGACCTGCCCGGCGTGGCCCTGCTCTCGCTCGGACTGTTCCTGCTGGTGACACCGCTGGTCCTGGGCCGCGACGCGGGCTGGCCGATGTGGACCTGGCTCAGCCTGGGATCGTCGCTGCTGGTGTTCGCGCTGTTCGGCCGGACCGAGCGGCGCGTGGTGCGGCGCTCCGGCGCCCCGCTGATGAACGTCGAACTGCTGGCGCGCCGTCAGGTCGCCCTGGCCCTGTTCTCCCAAGCGGCCACCAGGGCCGGCTACTTCGCCCTGCTGTTCGTCCTGGCGCTCTACCTGCAGCAGGGGCTCGGCAAGAGCCCCGTCTACTCCGGCCTCGTGCCGGTCGCCTGGGTGGCGACCTTCGCCCTGGTCGGGCCGGTCCTCGGCCGCCTGGGGACGCGCGCCCGACGGCTGGCGGCCCCGGTGGGAGGCGCCCTGATGGCCGTCAGCTTCGCGCTGATCTCGGCCGGCGCCCAGGGCACCGTCGCCCTGGTCCTCCTGCTCGGGGTCGGCGGCGTCGGCTACGGCGCGGCGTTCAGCGGCACCCTGGCCCACATGACCGAGACCGTCGAAGCGCGCTACGCGCCGGACGTGAGCGGCCTGTTCAACACGACGCTCCAGGTCGGCGGCACCCTGGGCGTCGCCGCCTTCGGCACCCTGTACCTGGACCTGGCGGAGGGCGGCGGCACGCCGCGGCACGCGTTCAGCACGACCACGGCCGTGCTCGCGGTGATGTCGCTCGCCGCCTCCGCCCTGATCCTGCTCGCCGGGCGGGCCCAGTCCGCCGGCCCGGCACTCACCGATGAATAACAACCGCTGACCACGAAGGAGTTCACACGATGGATGTCATCCACCACCCCGGCGACTCGACCCGGGGCCCCGAGGACCGCTTCGCCGGCGACGTCTGGCTGTGGCCGCAGATCGGCTCCACCGCCCACACCGACGTGCGCAACGTCCTGTTCACGCCCGGCTCCCGCAGCGCCTGGCACACCCACCCGGCCGGCCAGGTCCTGCACATCACCGAGGGCGTGGGCCTGGTCCAGGCCCGCGGCGGCGAGCGCCAGGAGATCCGGGCGGGCGACACCGTGGTCTGCCACCCCGGCGAGGAGCACTGGCACGGAGCGGGCGAGAACACCTTCATGACCCACATCGCCGTCACCGACGGACCGACCGACTGGCACGAGCACGTGACCGACGAGGAGTACTCGGGCTGACCCCGCGCGCTCCCGGGCGGACGCCCTCACCCGCCCGGGAGCGACGGCACGGAACCCGCCGCGGGACAGCCCGCCGAGGCAATGGGGAAAGGAGTTCGGTGAGTCCGACATCCCACGGCCCACTGCGGCCACACCGAACACCTGACGGCGCATATGCCGCACTGCATATGCTGCTCTCCATGAGTATCGAGCTGCACCACTTACGCGGGTTCCTGGCCCTGGCGGAGGAGAAGCACTTCACTCGCGCCGCAAAGCGGATGGACGTTTCCCAGCCGACGCTCAGTCGAAACATCAAACGCCTGGAGGAACTTCTCGGCCGGAAACTGCTGGAACGAACCACCCGCCAGGTCGCGCTCACCGCGGAAGGCGAACGCCTTTACGACCAACTCGCCTTTCTCATCACGAGATTGGAAGAGGCACTGCACTTTGACGCGAAGGAAGTGCTCCGCCTCGGATTCGCCTGGGGATTCCCGTCCGGCTGGCCGCAGGAGGTGATCGCCGAGTTCGAGGCGGAGACCGGAGTCACCGTCCAGGTGCACCGGCACGACGCCAAACTCGCCGGGGTGGACAGCGGGAAGAGCGACCTGGCGATCCTGCGCGGCCGGATCAAGTCCCCGGACGTGAAGGTCACGCCACTGCTGCACGAGAGGCGGATCGCCGCCGTCTCCACCCGCTCCGAACTGGCCGGGAGGGAGGAGATCAGCTGGGGGGAGATCGCCGAACTGGGCCTCGTGCTCAACGAGATCAGCGGAACGACGGACCTCACCGACTGGCCGGCGGAGCGCCAGCCGAGCGTCTCGGCGGTCTGCCGCAACTTCGACGAATGGCTGGAGGCGGTCGCCGCGAACAGGGGCGTGGGCGTGGTCCCCGAATTCGTCGGCCGACAGCACATCCACTCGTTCGTGTCCTTCATCACCATCCCGGACGCGCCGCAGGTGCCGCTCAACCTGGTCTACCCCCAACGCGGCGCCCATCCGCTCATCCCCCGCTTCATCGCCATGGCCCGGGTCGCTGTCGGCACACCGCCATAACCCGGCCGACAACGGCTTTACGGGCACGCTCAGTTCACTTCGGCCGCCACTGTCGTGGAGTTCACACCGGGTTGTCCGTACGGGCGGCGGTCGGCACCGCGGTGCGGGCCGTCGCCCGCTGACCGTCCTGACGGGTCTCGTGGCGTTCCGCCGGAGATTGCCGCATTCGGCCGAAGGCGCCGGTGAACGCGACTACGCGGCAAGGGCATTGCGCCCTTCCCCCCCTCGGTCCGATATCCGGAGGGTTCCGACGACTCCCGTTCCGCGACCGCCCGGGCGACCAGCTCGCCGGGGGGCACCGGCACCGCGCCCCGCCGGGCCGGCGGGGCGGTGTGCGGGGGTCGGAGTCCGAGGCGGGGCGGTGTGCGGGCGGGCCTACTTGGGGGCGGCGGTCATGGAGGCGACCGCTTCCGCGACGGTGGCGCGGTAGAGGCCCAGCTTGGGGTCGAGGACCCGGGCGCCACTGGGAAGCGGGAAGTTCCGGGTGTTCGCCAGGGGCATGTCGGTGCCGTCCTGGTCGACCAGCACGTTGATCTCGTTGATGCCGGGGACGGTGCCGGTGGTGGCGCCGCTGGGGTCGAGGTCGATCACCGCGTAGGCGCTCTTGCCCGCCGGGACGGGGAACCGGGACGTGCCGCTGGCGAGCACCGGCTTGATGTTCCTGCTCTGGTCGCGCGCGGCCGAGTCGCCGAGGTCGACGCTCGGGGTGGAGCTCAGGCTGCAGGCGCTCGCACCGGTGTTGCGCACCTCGATCACCCACTGGTGGGCGGCCCCGGAGCGGGCGGTCGCCTGGACGGTGAGGCTCTCCATGTCGCACGGGCGGGCGTCGGCCCCGGCGTTCCCGCCGTCCGGCCGGGCGGCGCCCGACGGGCTCGCGGCGGTGGGCTTCGGGGCGGCGGAGTGCGAGGCCGAGCCGGTGGCCGGGGCGCCGGTGGGGGCGCCGGCCGACGTCGAGGGCGCGGCGGCCGCGGGGGCGGGCGCGGCGGCCGTCGAGCCGCCGGCCGGGTCGGTGTTCTCGGGCCCGCAGGCGGTCAGCGCGAGCGTCGCCCCGACGACGAGGACGGCGGAGGCGAGCAGCGGGCGACGGTGGTGGCGGACGGACACGGTGACTCCCCGATGGCGGTACGTGCTGACGTGCTCGGACACTCCACAGGACGGCCGGTCGACGGGTTTCGGTGCCAGGAACGGCGTCACAATCATCAGGACATGACAGGAACAGGACTGTGACACGGCATCAGGCGGATCGAGGTTGACATGCCCCCGGCCCGCACGCCGGAGCGTACGGGCCGGGGGTACGGGCCGGGGAGGTGCCGGCCGGGGGGTGCGGGCCGGAGCCGGGCGCCGGTCAGACCCCGGCGGAGGCCAGTCGGGCGTCCCGCCGGGCGGCGGCCTCGGCCGGGTCCAGCACCGGCACGGCCGCCAACAGGCCCTTGGTGTAGGCGTGCTGGGGCGAGTCGTACACCGTGGCGGCGTCGCCCTGCTCCACGATCCGCCCGGCCCGCATCACCACGACCCGGTCGCTCACCTGCCGGACCACGGCCAGGTCGTGGGCGACGAAGACCAGCGCGAGCCCGAGGTCGCGCTGCAACTCCCCCAGCAACGCGACCACCTGGGCCTGGGTGGTGACGTCCAACGCGGACACCGGCTCGTCGCAGACGATCAGCCGGGGCTCCGGTGCGAGCGCCCGGGCGATGCCGACCCGCTGCCGCTGCCCGCCGGAGAACTCGTGCGGGTAGCGGTGGTACCAGTCGGGGTCGAGCCCCACCCGCTCGAGGAGGTCGCCCACCCGGGCGCGGATGCGGCGCTCGTCGCTCTCGCCGGCGATGCGCAGCGGGTCGGCGACGGACTCCCCGATGCTGCGGCGCGGGTTGAGCGAGGACACCGGGTCCTGGAAGACCATCTGCAACTCCCGCCGCAGCGGGCGCAGTTCCTTCTCCCCGAGCGCCCCGATGTCCCGGCCGCGGTAGTGCAGCCGGCCGCCGGTCGGCTCCAGCAGCCGGACCAGCATCCGCCCGAGGGTGGTCTTGCCGGAGCCGGACTCGCCGACGACGCCCAGCGTCTCACCGGCCCGTACGGTCAGCGAGACGCCGTCCACGGCGACGACCGGGGCGGCACGCCGGCCCAGGCCGCCTCGGGCGGCGAACTCCCGGCGCAGGTCGGTGGCTTCGAGCAGGACCTCGCCCGTGCCCGGCCCGCTCGGGGCGTCGGGCACGGCCGGAGCGGCCGGAGCCTGCGGCGCGTCGACCCGGGGCACCGCCGACAGCAGCGCCCGGGTGTACGGCTCGCGCGGAGCGCCCAGCACCTCGGCGACCGGGCCGTGCTCCACCGCCCGGCCGTCCTTCATCACCAGCACCCGGTCGACGCTCCCCGCGACCACGCCCAGGTCGTGGGTGACCAGCACCAGCCCGGCCCCGGTCTCGGCGCGCAACTCGTGCAGCAGGTCGAGGATCTGGGCCTGGACGGTGACGTCCAGCGCGGTCGTCGGCTCGTCGGCGACCAGCAGGCGCGGCTCGCAGGCCAGGGCCATCGCGATCAGCACCCGCTGGCGCATGCCGCCGCTGAACTCGTGCGGGCGCGACCGCGAGCGCCGCGCCGCGTCGGGGATGCCGACGCGGTCGAGCACCTCGACGGCCCGGGCCCGGGCGTCCCGGCGGGAGAGGTCGCGGTGGACCCGCACCACCTCGGCGATCTGGTCGCCCACCGCGTGGTACGGATCGAGCGCGGAGAGCGGGTCCTGGAACACCATGGCGGCCAACCCGCCGCGCAGGCGCCGGAGTTCCGCGCCCTCCGCGGTGACGGCGTCGACCCCGGCGACCCGGACCGAGCCGCCGACCCTGGCGCCGGTCCCCCGGTGCAGGCCGAGCAGGCCGTAGGCGACGGTGCTCTTCCCGGAGCCGGACTCGCCGACGATGCCGAGCGCCTGCCCTGCCTGCAGGGTGAAGCCCACGCCGTCGACGGCGCGCACGTGGCCGTCGCCGACCGGGAAGTCGACGACCAGGTCCCGGACGTCGACGAGGGGTTCGGTGCTCACGTCAGGACCACCCTTCGGTCGGTCACCGCGTAGAGCACGTCCGCGACGACATTGGCGAGGACCACGCAGAACCCGGTGACGAGGGTGAGTCCGACGACGGTCGGCAGGTCGATCAGGCCGACGGAGGTGACCAGCAGCTTGCCGAGCCCCGGGAGGCCGAAGAGCGACTCGGTCAGCACCGCGGACCCGAACATCGTCCCGAGGTCGATCGCGGTGAGCGCGATCACCGGGGTGAGCGCGCCGCGCAGCGCGTGCCTGGTCACCAGGTGCCGTTCGTCGACGCCGTACGCCCGGAAGGTCCGGATGTGGTCGTCGGCGAGGGCCTCCAGCATGGACGAGCGGGTCAGCCGGGCGTACTTGGCGGACTCGATCAGGGCGAGCGAGATCCACGGCAGCAGCAGTCCCCAGAACCACTGCTGGGGGTTCTCGGTGAGCGGCACGTAGCTCGGGAACGGCAGCCACTGCAGCTGGGCGCACAGCACGATGAGCAGGACCAGCCCGATGATGAACACCGGGACGGAGCTGCCGGCCAGCGTCAGGCCGGTCAGCAGGCGCTCGCTGAGCCGGCCGCGGCGCAGGGCGGAGACCAGACCGGTGCCGACCCCGAGGACCAGCCAGAGCACCATCGCGCCGAACGCCAGCGAGGCCGTCACCGGGAGCCGGGCGGCGATCATGTCGGTGACCTGCTCGCCGCTGCGGTAGGAGACGCCGAGGCACGGGGCCGGGCAGTGCAGCAGACCCGTCCCGGCGCTGAAGTCGCGGCCGGCGACGATGCCCTGGAGGAAGTGGGCGTACTGGAGGTACACCGGCGCGTCCAGGCCGAGGCGTTCGCGGACCTGGGTGACCTGGGCGGGGCTGCACTTCTCGCCGCAGGCCAGCTGGGCCGGGTCGCCGGGGGCGATGTAGAACACCGCGTAGACGATCACGGAGAGGGCGAGCAGCACGCCGAGCATGCCGAGCGCCTTGCGGAGCAGGAAGCGGGTCATGCGGTCGCCCCCTCGGTGGCGTTCGACGGAGCGGGGCGGCCCGCGTCCGACGGGGCGGCGCCCGCCGGAGCGGTGGTCGGCCGGGCGGCGCCCGACGAGCCCGCGCCGCCGCTCGACACCCCGACCCGCAGCCGGGAGGCCGCCCGGGGGTCGAGCTCGGTGCGCACGGCGTCACCGAGCACGGTGAAGGCGAGCACGGTGACGAACAGCAGCGCCGACGGCAGCAGCACGTACGTCGGGTCCGCGCGGAACCACGTGGTCGCGCCGGAGAGCATCTGGCCCCAGGACGAGGTCGGCGGCTTGACGCCCACCCCGAGGAAGGACAGCCCGGCCTCGGCGACCACGTTGCCCGGCAGCAGCACCGCCGCGTAGGTGATGACCGGCGCGGCCAGCGAGGGCAACAGCTCCCGACGGGCGATCCGCCACCGGGTGGCTCCGGCCAGCCGGGCCGCGGCCACGTAGTCGAGCTGGCGCAGGCTCAGCGTCTGCGCCCGGACGATCCGCGAGGTGCCGGCCCAGCCGAGCAGCCCGATGACCAGGGTCAGCAGGAGCGGGCGGGGGAAGCCGGAGGGCACGACGGCCATCAGCGAGATGGCGAAGACCAGCGAGGGCAGCGCGAGCATCACCTCGGTGGTGTTGCCGATCACCTGGTCGAGCACCCGGCTGCCGAGGCCCGCGGCGAGGCCGACCAGGACGCCGATCGTCACCTGGACGACGGTGGCGCCGACGGCGACGAGCAGCGAGATCCGGGCGCCGTGCACGAGCCGGGCGAAGACGTCCCGCCCGGTGCCGGGTTCGACGCCCAGCCAGTGCTCGGCGCTGACGCCGCCGAAGGAGCCGGTGGGCACCCCGCCGGCCGCCGAGTCGAGCAGGTCGTTGTGGTAGCTGGTGGGGTCCTGGCCCTCGAGCGCGCTGAGCAGCGGTGCCGCCGCCGCGATCAGGACGAGCAGGACGATGACGAGGCCCGCGGCGAGGGCGGTGCGCCGCGCGAGCAGCCGCCGCCACACCTGCCGTCCCCCGGGGGCCGGGGAGGCCGCGGGGGCCTCCCCGGCCGTGGATTCCTGTGGAGCCATGGTGGTCCGTTCGATCCGGTCGATCCGTCCGTTGCCGCCCGCTACTTGACCGCGACCTGGGAGATGTCCAGCACGCCGGTCCAGTCGCTGATCACGATGTTGCGGACGTCCTTGCCGGACAGCCGCTTGTACACGGGGTGGAACAGCGGGACGGTCAGGGCCTGCTCGCCGATCCGCTGGTCCAGGGCGCCCCAGCGCTTGGCGGCCTCGGCGTGGTCGGTGATCTTGTTGATCTGGTCGATCTCGTCGTTCACCGAGGGGTCGTTCAGCTGCGCGGTGTTGAAGTTGTAGCCGTCGGTGACGATCTGCCGGCCGTCGAAGATCGGTGCCAGGAACGGGCCGCCGGACGGCCAGTCGGCGCCCCAGCCGGTGAGGAAGAGGCCGGGCTCGGTGCCGACGCCGTGGATCGTCTTGGAGTACCGGTTGGAGTCCAGGGCCTCCAGCTGGACGGTGATCCCGGCCGCCTTCAGACCGTCCTGGACGGCGGTGGCGAGGTCCGGGCCGTAGCCCTTGCCGACGGCGGTGGAGTGGGTGAGCGTGATGGTCAGGCCGTCCGGGTAACCGGCCTCCTTCAGCAGCTCCTTGGCCTTCTCGGCGTTGCCGGTGGCACCGGCCGGGAACGGGTCGTACGGCGTGTGGCCGAAGGTCTCCTGCTCGGGCAGGAAGGTGGTGGCGGCCTCGGCGAGCGAGGAGCCGCCGGCGGCGTTGACGACCGAGGTGCGGTTGATCGCGTAGGCGACGGCCTGGCGCACCTTCGGGTCGTCGAAGGGCTTGACCTTCGGGTTGAACGCCAGGTAGTTGACGAAGCCGAAGTGGCCGGTGCCGACGCGGGCGGCGAGCGCCTTGTCGTTCTTCACCTGGGCGAGTTCGGAGGGGCCGAGGTTGGTGTCGGTGGTGACGGCGGCCGCGTCGGCACCGGTGCCCGCGGAGAGCCGCTGGTTGATCACCGCCGGGTCGAGCCCGGACTGCACGTCGATGGTGTCGGGGTACGCCTTGCGCTGGTCGTCCGTCGCCGCCGACCAGTTGGGGTTGCGCTTGAGGACGAGGTGGGCGCCGTCGTTCTCGTTCTTGACGACCTGGTAGGGGCCGGAGGAGACCGGGTGGTCCTGGTACTTCGCCCCGGTGTCCTTGTCCTTCGGGACGGGGGCGAACTGCGTCTGGGTCGCGAGGTACGGGAAGTCGCCCTCGGGCTTGTTGAGGCGGAAGACGATGGTCTTCTCGTCCGGCGTCTCGATGGCGTCCAGGGTGCGGCCGTCCTTGTACGGGCCCTGGTAGTCGGCGGCGCCGACCAGCCAGTCCCTCAGGAACGGTGCGCCGCCGGAGAGTTCGGGGGCGAATGACCTTTCGATGCCGTACTTGACGTCGGCGGTGGTGATCGGCGAGCCGTCCTCGAACTTCAGGTTGTCCTTGAGGTGGTACGTCCACACCGTGGCCCCCTCGGAGGGGGTGCCGGTGTCGGTGGCGAGGTCCGGGACGACCTTGGTGCCGGCCGCGCCGTCGGCCCGGTTGCGGGTGGTGAGGGTCCGGAAGACCAGCGAGGGGACGTTGCCGCCGCCGGAGGTGTAGAGCCGTGCGGGGTCGAACTGCTCCTGCGGGTTCTGGTTGAGGACGGTGAGGGTGCCGCCCTGCTGCGGTGCCGCGTTCTTGCCGGTGCCGGCACCGCCGTCGGCCTCCGGTCCGCACGCCGCCAGTCCGACGACGAGTGCGACGGTGACGGTCGCCAGGGCGAGGCGGCGGGGGGTGAAGGTGGTTCGAGACATCGGAAAGGGAGCCTTTCGCTACCGATGGTGTACGGAGGAAGGCGGGCGACAGTGAGGCCTTGGGAAGAGTGAGCGGCACCGCGCCCGCGGGGAGGGGCGACGTCCCGAGGCGGCGATCACCGCAACGCGTCGGGACAGGCGGATTCAGCGACAGAGGTTGTCGGAAACGCAGTGCGCGGCCACGCCGATCAGCGCCAGCTCGATGGCGGCGCACTCGATCGGGTGACGGTCAGACATGCCGAGAAGACTGTATGACTTTAAGCGGAATGTCAAAACTCACTTTCCGGCCGCCGGAACCCGGGGAACCGGATTGCCCCCGGAGGGGGGCGGAATACCGCCGCGGAGGCCGGAAGGAAAGGTGAACGACAGGGGCACCCCACCGGCCCCGGCCATGCCCGGCGGCACCGAACCTTCGTGAGGAGCGTTTCCCGACGTCGGCGCACCCGGGGGCGCCATCACCCGGCGGCGCGCCGACTTTGGGAAATGTTCCTAACTATACCTCTTGACGCGTCCTCGCCGAGTCGCGATCCTGAAGCGCACTCCCCCGCACGACCAGAGAATCGAGCAGACATGCGTCGACTCACGAGTGCCCTCGCCACCGCCGTGCTGGCCCCCACCGTCCTCGCCCTGCTGCCCGCCGCGATCGCGGCGAACGCCACGGCCGCCACGAACGACACCGCCGCCGCGGCCGCCACGGCAGCCGCCGTCCCGAAGGTCCCCTTCGGCAGCCACGCCTTCCCGTACGCGGCGGGCACCCTGCGCCCGGGCGGCGCCCAGTCGGCCATCGACCAGCAGGTGATCGACAAGTACAACGCCTGGAAGTCCGCCTTCCTCAAGAAGAACTGCGGCAACGGCTGGTACCAGGTCCGCTCCCCCGACGCCGACCACCCGTACGTGGCCGAGGGCCAGGGCTACGGCATGGTGATCACCGCGCTGATGGCCGGCGCCGACCCCGACGCGAAGACCGCCTTCGACGGCCTGGTGAAGTACGTGCTGGCCCACCCGTCCGTCAACAACGCCAACCTGCTGGCCGCCGAACAGGACTCCTCCTGCAAGAGCGTGAACGGCTCCGACTCGGCGACCGACGGGGACCTCGACGTCGCCTACGGGCTGCTGCTCGCCGACCGGCAGTGGGGCTCCACCGGGACGTACGACTACAAGGGCCTCGCGGTCAAGCACATCAACGCGATCAAGGCGAGCGAGATCAACCCGACCACCCACCTGACCAGGCTCGGCGACTGGTCCGGCTCCGGCGACTCGCTGTACTACGTGACCCGCTCCTCCGACTGGATGATCGACCACTTCCGCGCGTTCCGGACCGCGACGGGCGACGCCGCCTGGGACACCATCCGCACCGCCCACCAGAACCTGATCACCTCCCAGCAGTCCACCTACGCCTCGGCCACCGGCCTGCTGGCCGACTTCGTGGTCAACACCAACACCACCCCCAAGCCCGCCCCCGGGAAGGTCCTGGAGAGCGCCAACGACGGCGACTACGGCTGGAACGCCTGCCGCGACCCCTGGCGGATCGGCACCGACGCCGTGACCAGCGGCGACTCCGCCTCGCTCGCCGCGGCCCGCAAGCTGAACTCCTGGATCCGGACCAAGACCGGCGGCAACGCGGGCGGCATCGTCTCCGGCTACCACCTCAACGGCTCGGCCTTCGACAGCGGCCACGACATGGCGTTCACCGCCCCGTTCGCGGTGGCCGCGATGACCGACCCGAACTCCCAGGCCTGGCTCGACGCCCTGTGGGGCAGGCTGGTCTCCACGCCGATCGACTCCTCGCTCTACTACGGGAGCAGCGTCCAGCTCCAGTCGATGATCGTGGTCTCGGGCAACTACTGGCTGCCGTAGGGATGTTCGCGAAGGAAGACGGCCGGCGCCAGGACGTGTCTTGTGGGTCTTGTCGGATCAGGGCGCGGCGTTGGGGTGCGTGCATCGTAAGGCGGAGGAGGGAGCCACTGCGGAGCATTGGCGACCGACGACAACGCGGCGAGGTGCGTGCCCCGGCGCCGCGCACCCGGCAAAGACCCGCAAGACACGCCCCAGCCCCACGGGGGCGCCGGCCGGGTCCATTCGAGGCCTGGGTCAGCCACTCCAGGAGGTGGTCGAGGTGGTCGTCCGGGCCGGGCCGGCGGCGGGCCGCGAGTACTCCGACCCGCCGCCCGAGGCGGTCGTCCGCACGCCCGGGGCCGAGCTGCCGCCGGCACCGGTGGTACCGGCGGTGCTGGTGGTGGCCCTGGTACCGCCCGCCGGGGCGAGGTGCGCGACGGAGGTCCGGCGCGCGGCCGGCGCACCGGGCGCGGCCGCGGGGCCGTTGCCGCCCGGCACGATCCGCTCGATCCGCAGCACCAGGTTGCGGTCCTGCCGGTCGCCGGCCCCGTCGCGGTTGCGGCTGTGCACGACCTGCGTCGCCACGCCCCGGACCTCCTGCCACCGCCCCTGCACGGCACGGACGTTGGGGCACCACGCACCCTGGTGGTGGTGCTCCAGGTCGAGCTCCCAGCGCTCCGCCTCGACGACGTGCACGGCGCCGACCTCACCGGGGATCTCCACCGGAGCGGCACCCCGGACGCTCACCACCGCCCGCTGCGGGAACCGTCCCTCCACCGCCGTCACCGTGATCCGGCTCGCCCCCTGGTACCAGGCCATCGCTGTCCTCCCTCGTCCGTGCTCCGGGCCGGCTGCCGACCGTCCTCAGCCGGTAGCACGGACGGCGCACCCTCCGGGGTTCGATCCGGCCCGGACCGGTGTGAACCCGGCGGCCCGTGCCTTCCGTTCGGCACGGGGCGCCCCGGACCGCTCGCCGACCTGCCGGTTCCAAATGGGAGGCGGAACGGCGGGGCCCGTTGTTAGGGTGGCCGGATGGCATCGCTCAGGCACTTCCAGGTCACCATCGACTGCGCGGACCCGGTCCGCCTCGCCCACTTCTGGGCCGAGGTGTTGGGGTACGTCGCGCCTCCGGCACCGGAGGAGTCCGGGGAGCCCGTGAAGTGGTTCGCGTGCACCGACCCCTCGGGCGTGGGTCCGCGTGTGCTCTTCCAGCGCGTCCCCGAGGGCAAGGTCGTCAAGAACCGGGTCCACCTCGACGTGCGGATCGGCACCGGGCTCGTGGGCGAGGAGCGCCTCGCCGTCCTCGAGGCCGAGACCGCGCGGCTGGTCGCGCTCGGCGCGGTGCGCGGCACGCTGCTGCTCGCCGACGGCGAGAACGAGTCGTGCCAGAACATGCAGGACATCGAGGGCAACGAGTTCTGCCTCGACTGAGCGGCCGCCTCGGGCGAGCAGCCCCCACGGCGGTTCCGGCCCCGTCCCGCGCCACGCGGGACGGGGCCGTCGCGCGTGTGCGCGCCGATCGGCCACTCCCGGCGGCGGAGGGCCGAGTTCCGGCCGAACGGGCACGGCGGCGGTTGACGGCCACATCGGTCCGTGCCACTTTCTGATCGCGCGGCGCCCGCCACCTCCTCCCCCACCGCCGAGGTGAACCCGGGCTCCCCTCCGCCGGCGCCGCGTGCCGCCCCCACGCCAGGAGAGGAACCCCCCATGAGCACCCGAACCAGCCGCCGGCGCCCCCGTGTCCGCGCGGCGCTCGTCGCCGCCGTCGTCGCCGCCGGGCTCGGCGCGACCGCCCTCGGCGCCCTGCCCGCCGCGGCCGCGGGCGAGTCGCTCGCCGTGCAGTACCGCAACGGCGGCGGCGGCACCGCCCAGGCCTCGCCCTGGCTCAAGGTCGTCAACACCGGCTCCGCGCCGGTCGCGCTCGACCAGGTCAGGCTGCGCTACTACTTCAGGGCCGAAGCCCCCACCGCCGCCTACCGCTTCGCCTGCGACTGGGCCGTCCGGGGCTGCGCCAACGTCACCGGCACGTTCGGCACCGTCGCCGAGCCGGGCGCGGCCGCCGACCGCTACCTGGAGATCGGCTTCACGGCGGGCGCCGGCTCGCTGGCTCCCGGCGCGGACAGCGGGGACCTCCGACTGCGCTTCCACCGCTCCGGCTGGCAGTCGATGGAGCAGGGCGACGACTACTCCTTCGGCGCCGCGCAGACCGCGTACGCGCCCTGGGGCAAGGTCACCGCGGGCGTCGCCGGGGTCCCGGTCTGGGGCACCGCCCCCACCGGGCCGACCGTCCCGGCCGGCGCGGTGCTCTTCGACGACTTCGACTACTCCGGCCACGACGACCCGTCGCTCGCCGCCCACGGCTGGGGCGCGCGCTCCGGCGCCGGCGGTCCGGGCGTGGGCGGGGCCGCCTGGGCGGCCGAGAACGTCACCTTCGCCCGGGACGCCGGGAACTCGGTGATGACCCTGCGGACCGCCACCGCGGGGACTCCGGAGTCCACCCGGCAGAGCGAGTTCCACAGCCTGGCGACGAAGTTCCGGTACGGCACGTACGCCGCCCGGGTCCGCTTCGCCGACGCCCCGGTGACCGGCCCGGACGGGGACCACCTGGTGCAGAGCTTCTTCGCGATCAACGACCTCAAGGCCCCGATGGCCGACGACTACTCCGAGTACGACTTCGAGTACCTGCCCAACGGTGGCTGGGGCGAGCCCTCGAACATCTTCTTCGCCACCTCGTGGGAGACGTACGGCCCCGAGGGCGCCGACAACGTGTACACCACCTCCCGGAGTTCGTTCGCCGGCTGGCACGACCTCGTCCTGACCGTCGACGAGAGCGGCATCGTGTACTACGTCGACGGGGTCGAGTTCGCCCGCCACGGCGCCCGCTACCTCCCCGAGCGGCCGATGGCGATCGCCTTCAACCAGTGGCTCACCGACCTCGCCGGCCACGGCGGCACCGAGGAGCGCGCCTACGAGGAGCAGGTGGACTACGTCCTGCACGTCAAGGACCGGGTGCTGACCCCCGCCCGGGTGGGTGCCGCCGTCGCCGCCTACCGCGCGGCCGGGACGTCCTTCACCGACTCCGTGCCCGCCCCCTGATCCGACGGTCCCGGGCGGGCCGAAGCAGGTCCGGGCGAACCGCGGCGGAGCGAAGCGGGCCGGCCCCGGGTGGGACCGGCCCGCGGGAGACGCGCCGGGAGCGGCGGTCAGTCGGCGTCCCGGCCCTCGACCAGGAGGGCGGGCTCCAGCGGCGAGGCGATCTCCTGCGGCTTGCTGCGGGCGGCCCAGTCGCGGATCCCGAGCAGCACCATCACGAAGAAGATGCCGTAGACGATGCCGGAGAAGTACAGCTCGGAGTGGACGGCGAGCGGCACGCCCACCAGGTCGACGGCCAGCCAGACGAACCAGAACTCCACGTAGCGGCGGGCCTGGCTGTACATGGCGAGGATCGAGCCGACGAAGATCCAGGCGTCCGCGAGGACCATCCACCACGGCGCCCCGGGGTAGAACGAGGCGTCCGTCCCCTTCAGCACCGCGGCGAACGCGGCCGTCCCGGCCACCATCGCGGTGATCAGCAGGGCGCGTTCCCGCCAGGACGCCCAGCGGACGTTGATGGCGCCCTCCTGTTCGCGGCTGCGCTTCCAGGTCGCCCAGCCCCAGGAGGCCGAGACGATGATGACGATCTGCCGGGCGGCGTTGCCGCCGAGGTGCACGTTCAGGCTGGCGATCAGCAGCAGCACCGAGCCGAGGATCTGCACCGGCCAGGCCACCAGTGAGCGCCGCAGGGCCAGCCAGACGGTGGCGAGCGCGAGGATGTTGCCCAGGAAGTCTGACCAGTAGACGGGGAGACCGAAGAAGTCGAACTGCTCGTTCAGCCAGTGGAACGCGCTCATGACTCACACCTTTGTTCGTGCGGAGCGAGGTGGGGGAAGGGGCGGTCGGCCCCGCCGAAGCGGGGGGTGCGGGGCCGACCGGGCTCGTGGCGCAGGACGCGCGGGCCGCGTGGGGTGCGGGGCCGCGCGCCGGGCAGGTGCAGGGTGTTGTGCTTCGACTCAAAAGGAAGCAAAGGAAGATGACGGTGCGTCAGGACAGGGATGCGCGGACGTGCCGTCCGTGCGCGGAGTCCAGCAGCGCCTCGGAGCGGCGGACGTCCTCCCGGGCGGCGAGCAGCAGCTCGTCGACGGAGGCGAACCGCTCGGTGGCGCGGATCCGGGCGACGAACCAGAGGTCGACGTGCTCGCCGTACAGGTCGCCGGGCGCGTCGTGGCAGTACACCTCGGTGTGGATCTCGGGGGTGTCGCAGAAGGTGGGGTTGGTGCCGACGCTGATCGTCGCGCGGTGCACGGTGCCGCTCGCGCGGCGGGCCAGCCAGCCGCTGTAGATCGCGGGCGGCGGGACGGGGGTGCCGGGGTCGAGGGCGATGTTGGCGGTGGGGAAGCCGAGCCCCCGCCCCCGGCCGGCACCGTGCACCACGGTGCCGGACAGAGGGGTCGCGGGAGCGTCAGCCATGGGGGGTGAGCTCACGGAACTGGCTGGTGTGGAAGACCAGCGGCTCCACCCCGGGGAACAGCTCGACGGTGAGCAGTTCCAGCAGGACGATCTCGTGGTCGCCGCCGTCGTACACCGCGCCGACCCGGGCGGTCAGCCAGAGCGCCGCGTCGTGGATCAGCACGGCGCCGTCCGGCGTCGCCTGCCAGCCGGTGCCGTCGAACCGGTCGCCCGCGCGGGCGGCGAGCCGCCGGCAGAGCGCGCCCTGGCCCCGGCTGAGCACGCTCAGCCCGAGCGCCGGCGCCTCCGTCAGCCTCGGCCAGGTGGTCGAGGTGCGGGCCACGCTGACCGCGACCATCGGCGGCTCCAGCGAGATCGACACGAAGGAGCTCACGGCGAGCCCGACCGGTTCGCCGTCGCGCAGGGCGCCGAGCGCGACCACCCCGGTGGGGTAGGCGCCGAACGCCCGGCGCAGCGCGGCGCCGTCGAGCTCCGCCGGGTGCGGTTCCACCGGCCGCGGCTGCGCGGACGCGGCGGCGGCCGGGTCCGGGTGGTGGGCGGGAAGGACCATGGTCGTCGCCGTCCTCTCGTCGCGGTTCGGGTGGGTCAGTGCCGGTACTGCGCGGCCGGGTGGCCGGCCGGCAGCGCCCGGTCGGTGGCGCCGGTGAGCCGCTCGCGCAGCGACTCGCCGTCGCCGTACTCGCCGCGGAAGACGCCGCGGGCGCGCAGGAGGGGCAGCACCGACTCGACGAACTCGACGGTGGAGGCGGGCTGCACGGTCGGCGAGAGCAGGAAGCCGTCCAGGTCGGCGCCCTCCGCCAGGGCGCAAATCTCGTCGGCGATCTCCTCCGCGGTGCCGACCACCGGGCGCGCGCCGACGCCGTGGGTGTGCCAGTCGGCGAGCACGTCGCCGACGGTCTTGCCGGCGAACCGGGCGACCTGGGTCTGCGACATCTCGGTGGACAGCTCCGACATGGGGGTGTCGGGCGCGTACGAGGACAGGTCGAGGCCGGTGAACATGGCGTAGCTGGCGACGGTGACCTCCGGGCGCTGGGCGTCCAGGACGCGCTGCCAGCGGCGTTCGGCGTCGGCGGTGGTGGCGCCGAGCACGCAGGAGAACGCCGACATCACCTTGACCTCGTCGGCGCGGCGGCCTGCCCGGACGGCCTCCGCGCGGATCGCCGCGGTGTGCCCGGCGAGCTGTTCCACCGATCCGCTGCCGACGAACATGCACTCGCCGTGCCGCCCGCCGACCCGCCGCCCGGCCGGGGAGGCGCCGGCCTGGAACAGCACCGGGGTGCCCTGCGGGGAGCGGGCGGTGTTGCCGTAGCCGTGCGAGCGGAAGTACGGGCCGTCGTGCTCGACCAGGTGGACCTTGGCCGGGTCGGCGAAGCGGCCCGCCTTGTCCTTCTCCAGGGCGTCGGCGTCCCAGGCGCCCTCCCAGTACTTGTAGACCAGGTCGAGGAAGTCCTCGGCCATCTCGTACCGGGCGTCGTGCGCCACCATGTCCATCCCGAAGGCCTTGACGGCGGTGTCCGCGGTGCCCGTGGTCACGATGTTCCAGCCGAGCCGGCCGCCGGACAGCTGGTCCAGGGTGGCCAGGCGCCGGGCGAAGGCGTACGGCGGCTCCACCAGCACCGAGCCGGTCACCACCAGGCCGAGGTCGGTGGTGCTCGCCAGCAGCGCCGAGGCGACCACGAAGGGGTCCAGGCGCGGGAGGTCCAGGGTCTCCTCGGTGGCGATCGGCGGACGCACCCCGTTGATCTCCGACCAGCCCCAGGCGTCGGCCAGGAACAGGAAGTCGAGCTTGGCGTCCTCGCAGACCCGCGCGATCTCGCGCCAGTACCCGAGGGTGTCGAACAGGTGCCGGCGGCTGTCGGGGTGGCGCCAGGTGGCGGTGCCGCCCGCGTTGGTCTGGGCGTTCTCGAACAGGCCGAGCTTGAGGTTGCGCATGGGGTGTTCTCCGTTGAACTGGTGATGCGGGGGGGTGGGGGGACCGGGGGGGGTACGTCACAGCACGGGGAAACGGGTGGAACGGGGGCGGGGACCGCTGGGTCCCGTCAGGGTGCTACGGGAAGGCGGGGGCGTCGAGGAGGCCGGCGGTCGCGTCGAGCTGCGCCGCGGTCGGCATGGAGGACTGGGCGCCGAGCCCGGTCACGGCCAACGAGGCCGCGCGGACGGCCCGTTCGGCGGCGGCGAGCAGGTCGGCCCCCCGGGCGAGCGCGTCGGCGAGGGCTCCGCAGAAGGTGTCGCCGGCGCCGACGGTGTCGACGGCGTCCACGACGGGCGCCGGCAGGTGCACGGCCGGGCCACCGGGCCGGGTGACCAGCGCCCCGGCCGCGCCGAGCGTCACCACGACCGCCCGGCAGGGCAGCGCGGCCCGTTCCAGCAGTTCGCGGGCGCCGTCCGGTCCGGCGGGCAGCGGTGCGCCGAGCAGGGTGGCGAGTTCGCCGAGGTTGGGCACGAGGACGTCGACGGCGGCGAGCACCTCCGGGGCGACCGGCCGGGCCGGGGCCGGGTTGAGGACGACCGTGCCGTCCTGCTCCCGGGCCCGCAGCACCGCGGCGGCGACCACCTCGGGGGCGATCTCGTGCTGGACCAGCACGACCTCGCCCGCCTCCCGGGCCAGCCGCCGCGGCAGGTCCGCGACGGACAGCGCGGCGTTGGCGCCCGGGTTGACCACGATGGTGTTCTCGCCGGCCCGGTCGACCACGACCGAGGCGATCCCGGTGGTGCCCTCCGCGGCCGGGCGCACCTCCTCGACGTCCACGCCCTCGGCGGCGAGCGCCCGCAGGATGGCACCGGCGTCCGTACCGACCCGGGCGACCAGCCGGACCCGCGCGCCGAGCCGGGCGGCCGCGACGGCCTGGTTGGCGCCCTTGCCGCCGACGCCCTCCACGAAGCCCCGCGCGAGGACGGTCTCGCCGGGCCGCGGCAGGTCCTCGACGGTCAGGACGAGGTCGCGGTTGACCGAACCGACGACGGTGATGGGCGGCATCCGCACTCCTTGGAGACTCCGTGGGAGATCGATCTCCCACACTGTGGACCAGCCCCCGGAAACCGTCAAGTACCCTCGTGCTGCGCATTCCGCCAGCTCAGCCGAGCCCGCCCCCGACCCCGAAGGACCGCCCCACGTGACAGCGCCCCGACTCCTCGACGTGGCCGCGGCCGCCGGTGTCTCCCGCGCGACGGCCTCACGCGTCCTGGCCGGCACCCCGCGCAACGTCGACCCCGAGCTCGCCCGCCGGGTCGAGGAGGCCGCCCGCGACCTCGGCTACCGCACCAACCACTCCGCCCGGGCGCTGCGCACCGGCGCCACCGGCACCGTCGGCGTGGTCGTCCCCTCGCTCGCCAACCCGTACTTCGTCCAGCTCGTCGACGCCCTCGCCCAGCAAGTCCGCGGATCCGGGGGGCAGTTGGTGGTATCCGACGCCGCCAACGACACCACCGTCGAGGCGGAGCAGATCGAGACCCTGCTGGGCGGCCGGGTCGACGGACTGCTCGTCGTCCCAGTCTCCGCCGAGGCGTCCGGCCCCGCCGTCCGGGCCGCCGCCAAGCGCGCGCCCGTCGTCCTCTTCGACCGCTGGGCCACCGGCTCCGGCACCGTGGCCGTCACCCTCGACAACACCGCCGCGATGCGGCTGCTGCTCGACCACCTCGAAGGCCTCGGCCGCCACCGGATCGCCCTGGTCGCCGCCGACCAGGCGTCCTCCTCCGGCGCGGAACGCCTCGCCGCCTTCACCGGGGCGCGCGGCGCCGACGCCACCACCGTGCTGCTGCCCAGCTTCACCACCGACGCCGGCCGCACCGCGGGCCGCCGGATCGCCGAACTCCACGCCGGGATCGACGCCGTCGTCTGCGGCGCGGACGTCCTGGCCGTCGGACTGGTCAGCACCCTGCAGCGCTCGGCCGTCCCCGTGCCCGGCCGGATCGCCGTCACCGGCTTCGACGACACCGAGCTCCTCGAACTGCTCGACCCGCCCATCACCTCCATCCGCCACCCGCTGGCCGCCATGGCCGAACGCGCCCTGACCCTCCTTCAGGCACCTTCCCGGGAGCGCGCGGAGCGGGTCGAGCGCTTCGCGCCGCAGCTGGTGGTGCGCGCCTCCACGGACGCGAGCGCCTGAGGACCCGCGCCGGGGGCGGCGGCCGACGGATCGTCAGGAGGCGGCCCGGGGTGCGGAGCACCGCACCCCGGGCCGCCGTCGGGCACGGGCCGTCGAGCAGGAACCGTCAGGCACGGGCCGTCGGACAGGAACCGTCAGGCGCGGGCCATCAGGCGCAGGCCGTCAGGCACGGACCGTCAGGCCTTCCGCCGCCGCACCGCGATGACCGCCGCGCCCAGCAGGCAGGCGACGGCGGCGGTGACATAGGCGAGGTGGTAGCCGGCGAGCTGGTCCGCGCTCGTCGCCGCGACCAGGACCATCACCGCCACGCCCACGCTGGCGCCGATCTGCTGCGTCACGACGTTCACCGCGCCGGCGACGCCCTGCTGCCGCTCCGGCACCCCGGACAGGCCGGCGGAGGTCATCGACGGGAAGTTCAGCCCCTGGCCGACGCCGCTGACCACCAGGCCGGGCAGCACGTGCAGCACATAGGAACCGTCCTGCGGCGTACCCAGCCACAGCCCGGTGCCCACCCCGATCAGGACGAGGCCGACGGCCATCAGCGTCCGCGGGGAGTACACGGCCAGCAGCCGGCCGGTGGCGAAGTTGGCGGTGAGGAACACCGCCAGGGACATCGGCACCAGGGCGATGCCGGACTCGAAGGGCGAGTAGTGCAGCATCCCCTGCAGGTACAGCGGCGCGAAGAACAGCATTCCGACCGAGCCCGTGTACTGGAGGAAGGCCGCCAGGCTCGCCTCCCGCACCGAGGCGATCCGGAACAGGCCGAGCGGCAGCACCGGGTCGGCGGTGCGGCGCTCCCGCAGGACGAACAGCACCAGGCAGAGCACCGCCGCGCCCAGCACGATCCACGCCGTCGCGCCGCCGGTGCTGACGCCGACGACGAGCAGGGTGAGGCCCAGGGTGCCGGTGATCGCGCCGGGCAGGTCCAGCCCGCCGCGGTGTCCGGCGCCGTCGGGCAGTCCGATCCGCGTCGCGCCGAGCACGCCGAGGCCCAGGACCACCGAGAACCAGAGCACCGAGCGCCAGCCGAGGAACTCGGTCAGGACGCCGCCCAGCAGCACCCCGCCGCTGAAGCTCGCGGCGCCGACGGCCGCGTACACCCCGAAGGCCCGGTTGCGGGCCGGACCGGCCGGAAACGTGTCGGTGAGCAGGGCCAGCGCGGCCGGCCCCGACAGGGCGGCGCCGATCCCCTGGACGGCCCGCGCCCCCAGCAGCACCACGGTGTTCGGGGCCACCGCGCCGACCAGCGCGGACACGGTGAACAGGGCGACGCCGACCTCGAACACCCGTCGCCGCCCGAGGACGTCGGCGAGCCGACCACCCACCAGCAGGAAGCCGGCGAAGGTGACGGCGTAGGCGGTCATGACCCACTGGAGCGTGCTCTCGCCCAGGTGGAAGCGTTCCCCGACGGACGGCAGTGCCGCGTTGAGCACGCCGAGGCCGCTCACGTCCAGGGCCAGTGCCCCGGCCAGCACCCCGAGGGCGAGTCCGGGCCGGCGAACCGTTCCCGCTAAGGAACCGTCGGCATCGGCCGACGGCGTGTCAAGATTCTCAACTGCCATGCGGTCAGCTTGCATTGGTCGATCATCGACTGTCCACCCCGCCCGGCGCGCATGATACCGGGCGTCCGGGGCGCCCGAGACCGCCGGCGGCTCCCGAGGAGATCGAATCGGACACTTTGTCGATCAAATCCCGCCACCGCTTCAACCGGACGTCGAAATGCGCAATCCTGGAGCCCATGAACGCGTAGTCGAAACACTTCTCCGCACCAGCGGGCGGATGAGGACACCCGAGCCGCGGAATCCCCGGCAGCGAAAGAAGCCGGCAGTACGGCCGGCCAGAGCCGAACGCGTCGGCGAGAATTCCACAGTGAGCCGCTGATCGGTGAGCCGCTGAATAGCGGCCCACTCGAACAACCCCGAAGCCCCTGACCCTCACCCCCGTACCGCCGCGTCGCGGTCGGCGCTTCGAGCCCTTCTTCCTGCCGCGAGAGGAGCAGCGATGCCCGACCGCACGCCCATTCATGTCATGCCCACCCCCAGGGCCTCGCCCGTCGGGCGCCTGCCGTCCCAGGCGTCCACGCATGCCCTCGCGGACCGGTCCGACCACGGCACCGTCCGTCCGCGCCCTGCCCTCGACGTGCCGCGGAAAGCCCGGAACGTGCACCGCCTGCGGTCCCCCGGAGCCGTCCGGGCGGGCTGATCCGGCGCCGCCCGGGCCCCGGCTCCCGTTCGTTTCACCGGCTTTCCCGTCCCCCCGGGCACGGAGGCCGGAAAAACCCTTCCCGTCCGCATGCCGCGCGCCCGCCCCACGGCGCGACCGGTGCGGCGGAGGGCCCTTTCACGCCGTTTCCCCCTGCCCATTTCCGGCTGCCCGGATATCCGCCTCCCCCACCGGGCAGCCGTGAATCCCCACCCGTCATTCCATCCGCCCTGCTGAGGGAGTCGCCATGCCCCAAGAGCGCGCAGCGCGCGACATAGCCGCCGTCACGGATTTCCTGTCGGCCCGTTTTGCCGAACTGCTGGACCTGTCCGCGGACGCGGTGGACCGCTGGGCGCCGATGCACCGGTACGGGCTGGACTCGCTGAGGTCCGTGACGCTCGCGGCCTCGCTCTCCGAGTACCTCGGCCGACAGGTTCCGGCCACCTGGATGTGGCAGTACCCGACCCTCGACGCGCTGGCCCACGCCCTCGTCGAGGGCCCCCGGGCGGCGGAGCCCGCCCCGGGCACCGGGCGCCGCGCGCCCTCGCAGGAACCCGTCGCGGTCGTGGGCATCGGCTGCCGGTTCCCGGGCGGACCGGACCCGTCCGCGTTCTGGAAGCTGCTGGTCGACGGCGGCGACGCCGTCGGACCGGTGCCGGCCGCACGCCGCGAACTGCTCAGGGACCGGGCACGCTGGGGCGGGTTCATCGACGGCATCGACCGGTTCGACCCGCTGTTCTTCGGCATCTCGCCCCGCGAGGCCGTCCAGATGGACCCGCAGCAGCGCCTCGTCCTGGAACTGTGCTGGGAGGCGCTGGAGGACGCGGGCATCGCGCCGCACAGCCTCGCCGGCAGCGACACCGGCGTGTTCATGGCCTCCTGCTGGGGCGACTACGCCGCCCTGGCGCACTACCGCGGCCCCGACGCGCAGATCACCCCGCACACCGCGACCGGCATGCACGACGGCATCATCGCCAACCGGGTCTCCTACGTCCTCGGCCTGCAGGGCCCGAGCATGGCCATCGACTCGGCCTGCGCCGGCTCGCTCATCTCCGTGCACGTGGGCTGCCAGTCGATCCGACTCGGCGAGAGCGACCTCGTGCTCGCCGGCGGCGTGAACCTCAGCTTCGTCTCCGACTACTACACCGCCATGGACCAGATGGGCGCGCTCGCCCCCGACGGCCGCTGCAAGTCCTTCGACGCCCGGGCCGACGGCTACGTCCGCGGCGAGGGCGCCGGCGTCGTGGTGCTCGCCCCGCTGAGCGTGGCACTCGAACGCGACCTGCCGGTGTACTGCCTGATCAAGGGCAGCTCCTCCAACAACGACGGCCTCAGCAACGGCATGACGGCGCCGAACCCCCAGGCGCAGGAGAAGATGCTGCGCACCGCCTACCAGCGGGCCGGCATCGCCCCGCACCTCGTGGACTACATCGAGTGCCACGGCTCCGCGACACCGCTCGGCGACCCGATCGAGGCCAACGCCATCGGCGCGGTCCTCGGCGGCGACCGCCGTTCGGAGCCGCTGCGGCTCGGCTCCGTCAAGTCCAACGTCGGCCACCTGGAGGCGGCCGCCGGCATCGTCGGCCTGGTCAAGCTCGCGATGTCGATGCGCAACGGCGTGCTGCCGCCGAGCCTGCACTACACCGCGCCGAACCCGCAGATCCTCTTCGACGAGTACAACCTCAGCGTCCAGGACCGGCTGGAGCCCTGGCCGCGGCGCTCCGACGCCCGTCGCGGCGGCGTCAGCTCGTTCGGGTTCGGCGGCTCGATCTGCCACCTCGCCGTGGAGGAACTGCCGCGCCCCGAGGCCTCGTTGCTGCTGCTGGCCGCGGACTCCCGGGAGGCGCTGGCCGAGCAGGCCCGGGCGCTGCGCGACGCGACCGACCTGCGCGCGCTCTGCCGCCGCACCCCCGGCGACGGCCCGTTCCGGCTCGCCGCCACCGCCCGCGACACGGCCGAACTCCGCAGCGCGCTGGACGCCTTCGGCAGCGGGGCTTCGGCCCCCGGGCTGAGCACCGGGGAAGCCACCGGCCGCCGGCCCCGGATCGCGTTCCTGTTCTCCGGCAACGGCTCCCAGTGGGTCGGCATGGGCCGCCAACTCCTCGCCGGCCAGCCCGTGTTCCGCCGCTCCCTGATGAAGTCCGACCGGCGGATGCGGGAGCTGCTGGGCTTCTCCCCGGTCGAGCAGCTGCTGGCCGCCGACGGCCGTCTCGACGACATGGACGTCTTCCAGCCGCTGCTGTTCTCGCTTCAGGTCGCGCTGGCCGAGACCTGGCGCTCGCTGGGAGTGGAGCCGGACGTCGTCGTGGGCCAGAGCGTCGGCGAGTTCGCCGCCTCCCACATCGCCGGCGCCCTCGACTTCGACGACGCCTCCCGGCTGGCCGCCCACCACGGCCGGCTCCTCCAACTGCTGGCCGTGGGCCGCGGCGAGGGCATCGTGGTGATGACCCCCGCGGAGGAGGTACGGCCGCACCTGACCGGCGGGCTCACCCTCTCCGGCCACAACGGCCTGAGCTCCACGCTCGTCACCGGCACCCCGCAGGAGATCGACGACCTCGTCCGGCGGCTGACCGAGGCGGGCGTCACCAACCACCGGGTGCGGATGGGCCACGCCCCGCACTCCCCGCTGGTCGACCACGTGCTCGCCCCGCTGAAGGTCGAGCTCGACGGCATCAGGCCGCGCAGCACCCGCATCCCGATGATCTCGACGGTCACCGGCGAGCTCGTGGACGGCGCCGAGCTCGGACCGGACTACTGGGCGGACAACCTGCGCCGGGAGATCCGGGTGGTCGACGCCCTGACCAGGCTGCGCGACCACGACGTCGACGCGGTGGTCGAGCTCAGCCCGCACCCCCTGCTGCTCAAGTCGGTGTCGGAGATCCTGCCCGCGACCACCCTGCCCTCGATGCGGCGCGGCGCCGACGAGGCCTCGACCCTGCTCGGCTCGCTCGGCGCCCTCTTCACCGCCGGACTGCCCGTCGCCGCCCACCCGTTCCTGGCCGGCGACCGCGGGCGCCACACCGCGCCGGGCCGGGTCGCCCCCGCCGCACCGGGCCAGGCCGGTGGCGGTACGGCCGACGGGCAGCCGCACCTGGTGCCCGTCAGCGCCCGGACCGCGGGCGCGCTCGCCGACACCTGCCGCGAACTGTCCAACCACGTCGAGCGCCACCCCGACCTGCGAGTCTCCGACCTCGCCTACACCCTGGGCGCCCGGCGCAGCCACCACGGCCACCGGATCGCGCTGTTCGCCCGCGACCGGCAGGACGTCCTGGACGGACTCGCCCGGGTCGCCGCCGGCCGGCCGCACCCCGACGTCCTCACCGGCACCGTCTCCGGCAACGCCGACCGCCGGGTGGCGCTGGTCTTCTCCGGCGGCGGCACCCAGTGGGTCGGCATGGGCCGCGAACTGCTGCGCTCGCACGCCGGCTTCCGCGGCCGGATGCACGCCTGCGACGCCGCCGTGCGCGCGGCCGGCGGCTTCTCGGTGCTCGACCACCTCGCCGCCCCGGCCGAGGAGGCCAGGTACGAGGAGATGGACTTCCAGCAGCCGGTGCTGTTCGCCCTGCAGGTCGCGCTGGCGCAGGTCTGGCTCGACCTCGGCATCGAGCCGACGGCCGTCGTCGGGCACAGCCTGGGCGAGGTCGCGGCCGCCTGCGTGGCCGGCGCGCTGTCCCTGGAGGACGCCGCCCGGGTCGTGGTCGCCCGCTCGCACCTGCTGGAGCGCAAGGCCGCCGCCGGCGCCATGGTCTCCGTCGACCTGCCGGAGGCCGAACTGCTGCCGCGGCTCGCCCCCTACGCCGAGCGCGCGGCGATCGCCGTGGTCAACAGCCCGACCAGCGCGGCGGTCTCCGGCTCCCCCGAGGCCGTCGACGCCCTGGAGGCGGAGCTCCTCCGGGACGGGATCTCCGTGCGCCGGATCCGGGTCGAACGGCCGGTGCACAGCCCCGGCATGGACCCGCTGACCGAGCCGCTGCGCGAGGCCCTCGACGGCATCACCCCGCTGACGCCCGGCATCCCCTTCCACTCCACGGCCCTGGCCGGCGCGGTGAACCCGGTCGCCGACGTCGACTACTGGGTGCACAACCTGCGCGACCAGGTCCGCTTCGCCGAGACGATCGGCGCACTGGTCGACCGGGGCGTCTCCACCTTCGTCGAGATCGGCCCGCACGAGACGCTGCGCGGCGCGGTCGAGGAGATCGGGCTCGCCCGCGGCGCCCGGGTGCACGCCGTCAACTCCCTGCGGCGCGAGGAGAGCGACGTCCGCTGCCTGCTGGGCGCCGCCGCCTCGCTGTACGTCAGGGGCCTGCCGCTGGCCTTCGACTCCCTCTTCACCGACGACGTCGAGCTCGTGGAGACCCCGCTCGTCCAGTGGCAGAAGGAGCGCTACTGGATCGACACCGAACCCCTCCGCGACGCCGCGCCTGCCCACGCCGCCGGGACCGTGCCCGCGACCGCCGCGCCGGCGGTCACCGCGACCACGACGGCTACCGCTCCGGCCGAGGCCCAACCGTCCGGGAGCCCCGCGGAGGCGGACCGGCCGGTGGCCGAGCTCGTCCTCGCCGAACTCGCCGACGCGCTGGGCGTGGCGGTGGACAGGTTCGACGAGAACGCCGGGCTGCGCGACTTCGGCCTGGACTCGATGCTGGCGATCCGCCTCGTCAACCGGATGCAGTCCGTGCTCGGGCACCGGGTGTCGCCGGTGGTGTTCCTGGACGGCCGCTCCATCGCCGAGGTCGTCGCCCACTTCGTCGGCCTCGCCGAAGCACCGGCCGTGCCCACACCGGCCCCGACGGCTCCGACGGCTCCGACGGCTCCGGTGACCCCGGCCGCCCCGGCGGCTCCCGTCCGGGCCCCCGGGGCCGCGCCCGACGCCGCGCCCCAGCGGTCCTTCCTCGACGAGCTCTCCGAACTGGACGCCGAGGAACTGCTGGAGGAGCTGGACGCCCGCGGGTTCCTGGAGGCCACCGACGCCCCGGCCCTGGAACAGCTGCGCGCCGACGGCCTCGGCCTCGAACTGGCCCCGGCCTCGCACGGCCAGGCCTCCCTCTGGTTCATGCAGATGGTCGCCCCGGAGGCCGTGCCCTACAACTTCATGGTGACCGCCCGGATCCGGGCCGCCGTCGACGAGGAGGCCCTGGAGCGCGCCGTCCTGGCCGTGCTGGACCGCCACCCCGCGCTGCGCACCGTCTTCGTGGAGGCCGGCGGCAGCCCGTACCAGGTGATCCTGGACGAGCCGGTGTACGAGTTCGTCGTGGCGGACACCTCCGGCCTGGACGACGAGCAGGCCCGCGAGGAACTGGCCGCGTACGGGCACGAGCCGCTGGACATGGACAACGGGCCGCTGGTGCGGATCGTCCTGCTGCGGCGCGGCCCCGCCGACCACTACCTGCTGGTGCTCGTCCACCACATCGCCTCGGACGCGGCCTCGGCCGACGTGATGATCCGCGAGCTCCAGGAGTACTACGAGGGCGCCGACCCCGCCCTCGACGCACCGGTCGCCCCGTACACCGAGTTCGTCGCGTGGGAGCGCGAGTGGCTGGCCGGCCCGGCGGCCGAGGCGGCCCTGGACTGGTGGTCCCGCAAGCTCGCCGACCCGCCCGCCCACCTCGACCTCTCCGACAAGGAGCGCCCGCCCGGCGTCACCTACGAGGGCCGGGACGTCGCGTTCCGCTGGAGCGCCGAAGAGACGGCTCTGCTGCGGGAGTTCGCGGTCCGCGAGGGGGTGTCGATCAGCACCGTGGTGCTGGCGGGCTTCTTCGCCACGCTCAACCGCGCGGCCGGAACCGAGGATTCGGTGCTGGCCACCGCCATCGCCCAACGGGCCGAGCCCGGCTGGGAGTCCGCCATCGGCTACTACCTGAACACCGTGCTGGTCCGGGCGAACCCGGCCGCCGACCGCGGCTTCCGCGAGCTGCTGCGCGAGGTCCACGCCTTCTCCCTCGGCCTGCTGGAGCACATGAACTACCCCCTCGACCTGCTGGCCTCCCAGCTGAAGCCGCCGCGCGCCGAGGGCCGCTCCCCGTGGTTCGACGTGGTGGTCAACTGGCTCTCCTCGGAGGCCTTCCCGCGCTCCGTGAAGCTCTTCCACGGCGTCGGCGAGACCCTCACCCCGGACGGCGCGCTGCCGCTCGAACCGCTCCAGGTGCGCCGGCACCTGGCCAAGTTCGACCTGGAGATCTCGATGGCCGACATCGACGGCAGGGTGGCCGGCCACGTCCAGTTCAAGCCGGACTACCTGGAGCGGCGGACCGTGACGGCACTGCTCGCGCTGTACCGCACCGTGCTGTTCGACTCGATCGCCCAACCCGACCTGGCCCTCGGCGCCATCGCGCCGGCCGGCCTCCCCGAGGAGACGGACCAATGACCGACACCCTGCACGCCGAGTTCGCCGCCCAAGCCGTCAAGAACCCCGACGCGACCGCGGTGTACTCCGACACCGGCGTCCTGACCTACGGCGAACTGGACGAGCGCTCCCGCGTGTTGGCCGAACGGCTGGCCGCCGACGGCGCGGGCCCCGGCGTCCCGGTCGGCATCTGCGTCGAGCGCACCCCGGACCTGCTCGTCGCCGTCCTGGCCGTCCTGCGCACCGGCGCCTGCTACCTGCCGCTGGACCCGAACTACCCCGCCGACCGGCTGACCTTCATGGTCCGCGACAGCGGCACCCGCCTGCTGCTCACCACGCCCGCCTCCCGGGCCAGTTGCCCGCCCGGCCCGACGCTGGTCGTGCTCGGGCCGACCGTGACGACCGAGCCCGGCGCGAAGCCCGCGGCGGTCGTCCCCGACGACACCGCGTACGTCATCTACACCTCGGGCTCGACCGGCACGCCCAAGGGCGTGGCCGTCCGGCACTCCGGCGCGGTGGCGATGCTCGCCGAGATGGACCGGGTCCTGGAGGGCTGCGACCTGAGCGGCGTCTCGGCGGCCAGCTCGGTCTGCTTCGACATGTCCGTGATGGAGGTCTTCAACGCGCTGTGCCGCGGCGGCGCCGTCGTGCTCGTCGAGAGCGCCGTGCACCTGCCGGAGAGCCGGTACGCGGACCGGATCACCCATCTGACCGTCGTCCCGTCGGTCATGAACGGGCTGCTCGACGCGGGCGCCGTGCCGCCGAACGTGCGCTCCATCGTGTTCGGCGGCGAGGCCCTGCGCCGCAAACTGGTGGACCGGGCCTACCGGGAGACCGGCGCCGTACGGGTGTTCAACGCCTACGGCCCCACCGAGGGCACCGTCTTCTGCTCCTTCGGGCCGGTGCCCGAGGACGGCGAGGACGAGCCGACCATCGGCCCGCCGACCACCACCGACGTGGTCTACGTACTCGACGAGGACCTGCGGCCGCTCCCGGTCGGCGAGTCCGGCGAGCTCTACCTCGGCGGCACCGGCCTCGCGCACGGCTACGTCAACCGGCCGCGCACCACCGCCGAGCGCTTCGTCCCCGACCCGTTCCGCGAGGGCGAGCGGATGTACCGCACCGGGGACCTCGTCCGGTTCACCGCGAGCGGCGAGCTCCGGTTCCTCGGCCGCTCCGACCACCAGGTCAAGCTGCGCGGCTACCGGATCGAACTGGAGGAGGTCGAGGCCCGGCTGACCGCCTGCCCCGAGGTGCGGGAGGCCGCCGCCACCGTCCGGGGCAACCGCCTGGTCGGTTACGTCGTACCCGCGGGCGACGGCGCCGCCCCCTCGAACGGCACGGCGCAGGACGGCGCGGCGCAGGACGGCACGCTCCCCGAGGCGGCGATCCGCGCCGCCGTCACCGGCCGCCTCGCCGCCGAACTGCCCGACTACATGGTGCCCGCGGCGCTGGTCCTCCTGCCCGCCCTCCCCCTGGGCCCCGGCGGGAAGCTCGACCGCGACGCGCTGCCCGAACCGCCGGCCGCCGCCACCGACGGGCCGCTGACCGCCGCGAGCACGCCCACCGAGGTGGCGCTGTCCGAGATCTGGGGCCAGCTGCTCGACCTCGAACCGTCGACCATCGACGTGCAGTCCGCCTTCTACGACCTCGGCGGCGACTCGCTGCTGCTGGTCCGCCTCGCCCGGCTGATGACCCGACGCTTCGACCGCCGCGTCCGCGTGCCCGACCTCTTCAGCTTCCGCGACATCGCCTCCCTCGCCCGCTGGCTCGACGACGAGAGCGGCGCCACCCCCGAGGTGGTCCAGTCGGCCCGCGAGCGCGCGAGCGCCCGCCGGGCCGCCCTGCGCGGCCGCGGCGGCCGCGGCACCGGAACCAGCCCCACCGGCACCAGCGGAACCAGCACCGGAACCAGCACCGGAACCGGCACCACCGACGCCGGCACCACCGGCCGCTGAATCCGGCCGAGTCCCCCTCCCCACACCGAGCGGCAGGAGCCTTCCCATGACCGACAGCCCCGAACAGGACTACGACCCGGGCGACGTGGCCGTCATCGGCATGTCCCTGCGGGCGCCGGGAGCCCGCACCAAGGAGCAGTTCTGGGACAACCTCGTCCACGGCCGGGAGTCCGTCTCCTTCCTCGCCAAGGACGACATCCACGTCGACGAGACCCTGATCCACAGCCCGTTCTACGTACGGGCCTGCGGCGTGCTCGACACGTACGACAAGTTCGACCCGTCGGTGTTCGGCATCAGCGACCGGATGGCCGCCGCGATGACCCCGGAGAACCGGCTGTACCTGGAGAGCGCCTGGGAGTCGCTGGAGGACGGCGGCTACGACCCCGACCGGCTCACGGCCGAGATCGGCATGTACGGCGCCAACAACCCGCAGACCGCCGCGCTCTACAGCTCCCCGCCGGACCGGGTGTCGGTCGGCCCGGAGGCGATCGAGGCCAGCCTGGCGTGGTCGCCGGACACCATGACCTCCAACGCCCTCTACTACATGGGGCTCACCGGCGAGGCCGTCACCGTCGCCGCCGTCTGCGCGGGCTTCCACTACGCGGTGCACCTGGCCTGCCAGTCGCTGCTGCTCGGCCAGAGCGACATGGCGATCGCCGGCGGCTCGATGGTCCGCCTGCCGCACCCCCGGGGCCACCTCTGGGAGGAGAACCGCATCCTGTCGAGGGACGGCCACTGCCGCCCGTTCGACGCCAACGGCACCGGCACCGCGCTGTCCAGCGGTGTCGTCACCGTGCTGCTGAAGCCGCTGGGCCGGGCCGTCGCCGACCGCGACCACGTCTACGCCGTGGTCCGGGGCTCCGCCGTCAACAACAACGGCGTCAGCGCGATGGCATACGGCCTGGCCCAGCCCGAGCGGCTGAGCGCCTGCATCGCCGCCGCCATGGAGGTGGGCGGCGTCACCCCGGACACCGTGTCCATGTACGAGGCCAACGGCCTGGGCCTGCCGGTGACCGACGAGCTCGAAGTGCACGCCGCCACCATGGCGTTCGGCAAGCAGACCGCGACCACCTCGATCGGCGGGGTCAAGGGCAACGTGGGCCACGGCGGCGTGGTCTCCGGCGGCTTCGGCGCGGTCAAGGCCGCGCTGGCGCTGTACCACCGGACACTCCCCGCGACCATCAACCTGACCGAGGTCAACCAGGACCTCGACTTCCCCGCCACCCCCTTCGTCCCGCAGATCGAGGGCGCGGACTGGGAGCCGGAGGCCGGCATCCGCCGCGCGGGCGTCACCTCCATCGGCGGCGGCGGCTACAACGCCCACCTGCTGCTGGAGGAGGCGCCGGCGCCCGCCCGGCGCGCCCCCGAGGCGGCGGGCAGGCCGAGGCTGGCCACCCTGTCCGCGATGGACGACGACGCGCTGGCCCGTCAGCGCGCCCGGCTCCGGGAGCGGCTGGAGGCCGACCCGGGCCTGCGCCTGGACGACGTCTGCTACACCCTCAACCTCGGCCGCAAGGTGATGGGCCGTCGGTGGGCGGCCGTGGTCCGCAGCCGCGAGGAACTGATCGCCGCGCTGTCCGACGAGGCCGGCGCCGCCTCCGCCACCTCGACCGTCACCACCGCGTCGACCGCCGCCGCCCCGCGCGCGGACGCGGGCGCCTTCACCCGCAACGACCGCGGGATCCTGCCCGCCGGGCGGGACGCCGAGGCGCTCGCCGCCCTGGCCGCCGCCTGGGTGACCGGCCTACAGGTGGACTTCGAGGCGCTGCACCTCGGGGAGGACGGCCGCCGGGTGCCGCTGCCCACCTACCCGTTCCAGCCCCGCCGGTTCTGGCGTACGGACTGGTGAGCATGAGCACACCGCCGAACGCCCCGACCCTCACCACCGCGGCCCCCGGCACCCCGGCCACGGCCGGCCCGGCCGACCCGAGGACCGTGGACCCGGCCGACCCGGGCACCGTGGACCCGGCCGACCCGGGCACCGTGGACCCGGCCGACCCGGGCACCGTGGACCCGGCCGACCCGGGCACCGTGGACCTGGGCGACCCGGGCACCTTCGCCGGCCACGGCCACGGCCTCGACGGCTTCTGGCGCACCCTGCGGGACACCGCGCCGCTGCACTGGAACCCGCCGACGGCCGGCCGCCCCGGGTTCTGGGTGCTCTCCCGCCACGAGGACGTCATGGCCGTCTACCGGGACAACGTGAACTTCACCTCCCAGCGCGGCAACGTGCTCGTCACCCTCCTGGAGGGCGGCGACGCCGGGGCCGGCCGGATGCTCGCCGTCACCGACGGCCCCCGGCACCTGGAGCTGCGCAAGATCCTCCAGCGCGTGCTCTCGCCGCGGGTGCTCGACGAGGTCGCGCGGGCCGTCCGGCTCAACACCCGGCAGTGGATCCGCGAGGCGGTCGAGGTCGGCAGCTGCGACTTCGCGGAGCGGATCGCCGCCCGGATCCCGATGACCACGATCTCCAACCTGCTCGGCGTGCCCGAGCAGGACCGCGACTACCTGCTCTCCCTCACCAAGGCCGCGCTCTCCGCGGACCACGAGGACGTCGACGAGGTCGACTCCGAGATGGCCCGCAACGAGATCCTGATGTACTTCATGGACCTCGTCGAGGAGCGCCGCGAGTCGCCCGGCGAGGACGTGATCAGCATGCTGATCGGCAGCTCGATCGACGGAGTGCCGCTGTCCGACGAGGACGTGGTGCTCAACTGCTACAGCCTGATCATCGGCGGCGACGAGACCAGCCGGCTGACGATGATCGACTGCGTCCGCATGCTCGCGGCCCGGCCCGAGCAGTGGCGGCGGCTCAAGCGGGGCGAGGTCGCGATCGAGACCGCCGTGGACGAGGTGCTGCGCTGGGCGTCGCCCACCATGCACTTCGGGCGGAGCGTCGAACGGGAGACCGAACTGCACGGCGTACGGCTGCGGCCGGGCGAGATCGTCACGCTCTGGCACGCCTCCGCCAACCGCGACGAACGGGTCTTCGAACGCCCCGGGGACTTCGACCTCGGCCGCACCCCCAACAAGCACCTGGCCTTCGGCTACGGCCCGCACTTCTGCGTGGGCTCGTACCTGGCCAAGGTGGAGATCGCCGAACTGCTGCAGGCCCTGCGGGACTTCACCCTCGGGTTCGAGCAGACCGCCGAGCCGCTGCCGATCCGGTCCAACTTCCTGACCGGGTTCTCCACCATGCCGGTGCGCTTCACACCTGATCACTCCGGACTGGAGAAGTGCGGATGAACATCTACCTGTCGGGCCAAGGGGCGTTCGCGGTACAGGTCGCGGAGGCCCTCCTGGACCAGGGGCACAAGATCGTCGGCGCGGCCGCACCCCGGCTGCGCAAGGGCAAGTCCGACGAGGGCGACGCGATGTCCTGGGACCGGCTGCGCGCCTGGGCGTTCCCCCGGGACATCCCCTGGACGGACTCGGCCGAACTGCGCGCCCAGCACGTCCCGGACGGCGTCGACGTCATCATCGCCGCCCACTCGCACGCCTTCCTCGGCCGCCGCACCCGCGCCCGGGCCGGCGTCGCGACCATCGGCTACCACCCCAGCCTGCTGCCGCTGCACCGCGGCCGGGACGCCATCCGGTGGACCATCCGCGACGGCGACAAGGTGACGGGCGGCAGCGTCTACCACCTCACCGAGCGCACCGACGGCGGCCCCATCGCCGCCCAGGAGCACCTGTTCGTGCCCCCGGGCTCGACCGCCCAGAGCCTGTGGCGCGACCACCTGGCCCCGCTCGGCGTGCGACTGCTGCTGAAGGTGGTCGCCGACCTCGCCGCCGACCGGCGCATCGAGGTGCCCCAGGACGAGAAACTGGCGACCTGGGAGCCCGCGATGGACACCCAGCCGCTGTTCAAGCCCGAGCTGATCGCCCTCCCCGGCACCGTGCCGGTCGACGGCAGCGCACGGGCGCTCCACGAGCGGTGAGGGGCGGGCGGCGGGGCGGTTGAATTGCCGCGAGCAACTCGTGGGTGCCTCCGGGGAATTCGGCTCCCGGGGGCACCTTCGCGGTTTACCGGGGCCCGAGTTGGCCCCTCCGGAATGCATTCTCCGGACAACTTCGGCATGAATCGGCGAGGTTATTCGACCTGACGGCCGGCCAGCCGAGGCGACCTCTCCCCACCCTGCGACGCAAACACGACCTTCCGGACATGGGGAACCGCTCGCCCCTCCCATGCGTCACGCACCCGGAACCCGGGGCCGGAACGCCTCCGACCGGGGCCACCGTTCGAACCTCGCCGCCAAACACCGAGTGACCAGCGGTGATGACGCCGAGGATGCCCGATGGCCCGAGGGGCCGAGTGGCGAGCCGACGCCATGCGTCACCGTTCACCACCGCCGGAGCGGTCCCGGACCAGGTCCACACCCGACCCCCCTCCCGTGATGTGCGTCACCTCGACTCGGACGGTTCATCCGATTTCACCCGAGCTGTCCCAGCCCGGCGCGCCGACACCAGGGGGGCTTTTCTCATGCATTTCTGATGAGCCATTGACACGACTTTCAGGTTTCCATAAGGATCCGCTCGAACTTCGCCCACATATCGGAAGTCGGAGCTTACGCACAGTGAGAACAGCAGCAAGACGGTCGGGCAGCCTGCTCGCCGCGGCACTCGCCGCGGTCGCGCTGGCCGCGACCGCGGTGGTGCCGGCCGCCGCCGCCGGCGGGGGGACACCTCCGCCCGGTACGACGAGCACCCAGGACACCCAGGACACCGCCGAGACCCTGGCCGTCCACGAGGCCGCCCGCACCGGCAAGCCGGTCGAGGTCCTCGCCAAGCGCAGCGAGACCAGCGACACCGTCGCCCAGCCCGACGGCAAGCTGAAGACCACCACCTACGTCCAGCCCAAGCGGGTGCGCAAGAACGGCGCCTGGGTGGAGCTCGACCCCACGCTGCAGTCCCTGCCCGGCGGCGCGATCGCCCCCAAGGGCTCCACCGCCGACCTGCGGTTCTCCGGCGGCGGCAGCGCGCCCCTGGTCACGATGGCCCGGGCCGGCAAGGAGCTGAAGCTCAGCTGGCCCAAGCCGCTGCCCAAGCCGACCGTCAACGGCGCCACCGCCGAGTACGCGTCGATCCTGCCGGACGTGGACCTGCGGCTGTCCGCCACCAAGACCGGGTTCACCCAGGTCATCGTCGTGCACACGGCCGAGGCCGCCAAGAACCCCGAGCTCGACCAGCTCCGACTCGGACTCCAGGGCCACGGCCTGACGTTCAGTCAGGAATCGGACGGCACCCTCAAGGCGAAGGACCCCTCCGGCGGCGGCACCGTCTTCGAGGCACCCGTCCCCGTCATGTGGGACTCCTCCAAGCCCGCCACCGTCACACCCGACGCCCCGGCCGCTCCGACGAACGCCCCGGCCGTTGCCGCGCCGAAGGCCTTCAAGGCCGCCCCGCAGGCGGCTCCGCAGGCCGAGGCCCCCGCAGCGCCCGCGCAGAACGCGCCCGCCGCCGGCCAGAACGACCCGGCTGTCGCCGGCTACGGCGATCTGCCCGGCGAGGGCGCCAAGATGACCCGCCTGAAGGTCGACCTGCCCAAGGACGGCCTGGTGCTGTCCCCCGACCAGGGCATGCTGGACGCCCCGGACACCGTCTACCCGGTGATGATCGACCCGGCGTGGAACACCCCGCACGCCGGCGACTGGGCGGGCGTCTCCCGCACCTACCCGAACCAGGCGTACTGGCACTTCACCTACAACAGCACCTACGTCCACGACTGGGGCGTCGGCTACTGCGGCGACACCTCGCGCTGCGCGCCGACCGACGTCAAGCGGGCCTTCTTCCAGATGCCCAACCCCTTCGTCGGCAAGCAGGTCCTCTCCGCCACCTTCGGCACCTACGAGAGCTGGTCGTACTCCTGCGACGCCCGCCCCGTCGAGCTCTGGAGCACGGGCTACATCTCCCCCGGCCTGAACTGGAACGCCCAGAACGCCTCCGGCTTCTGGAGCCGCTACCTGCAGACCATCAACACCGCCAAGGGCTGGAGCGGCAACTGCCCCGGCGGCTGGCTGGAGTACGGCGAGACCGGCGCGGTCAGGAACCTCGTCCAGGACGCCGCCAACTGGGGCTGGCCCACCATCACCTTCGGGCTGAAGGCGCAGAACGAGGGCGACACCCTCGCCTGGAAGCGCTTCACCGACGACGCCTACCTCTCGGTGTACTACAACCTGCGCCCCAACCAGATCCCGATGTCCGACATGACGATGTCGCCCGGCTCGGTCTGCCAGTACCCGGGCATCAAGATCAACAAGATGCCGCAGGTCACCACCCGGGCCACCGACCCGGACGGCGAGGCCATCGGCGTGCAGTTCGCGGTCGGCTGGGACGACGGCACGGGCCTGCGCCGGCGCTGGTGGTCCACCGGCTCCGAGGACGCCGCACCCGCGGGCAACACCTTCAAGGCCTCCGGCTCGATCTTCTCCTGGCCGCTGCCCACCAACCTGCCGCAGAACCTCCAGCTCGACTGGGAGGCCCGCGCCTGGGACGGCGCCCAGTGGGGCCCGTGGTCCTCCGACGGTGACCCGACCGGCTGCTACTTCATCGTCGACACCTCCGCCCCGGACGGCCCGGCGATCACCTCGGACGCCTACCCCGGCTCCAAGGACGCCACCGCGGCACTCCCGTGGACCGACGGCGTCGGCCGGAACGGCAACTTCACCCTGAAGTCGGCCGCCACCGACGTGGTCAAGTACCAGTGGGGCCTGGACACCTCGCCGTCCGCGGCCAACGAGGTCGCCACCAGCGGCGGCGCCGGACAGACGATCCGCATCCAGCCGCAGACCGCCGGCGTGCACTTCGTCTCCGCCCGGGCCGTCGACGGCGCGGGCAACGCCTCACAGCCCGAGACGTACTACTTCAACGTGCTCTCCGGCCAGACCCAGCGCACCGGCTGGTCGATGGACGACCCGAGCGGCACCAGCGTCGCCGGCACCGGCGGCAGCATCGAGGCCACCCTCGGCTCCGGCGCCACCCCGGGGGCCCCCGGCCACCTCAAGGAGGCTCTCGCCCTCGACGGCACCCCCAACGGCTACGCCGAGACCCAGGGCACGGCGCTGAACACCACCCGCGGCTTCGCCGTCTCCGCCTGGGTCAACCTCACCGACAACACCCGCAACCGGGTCGCGGTCAGTGAGAACGGCAGCTCCGCGGCCCGCTTCGCCCTCGGCCTGTTCGGCGGCAAGTGGACCATGTGGACCTCCAGCCAGGACAACCCCACCAACTACGCCCTCGAAGCGGCGAGTTCCGACGCCCCCGTGGTGCTCGGCCAGTGGACCCACCTGGTCGGCGCCTACGACCCAGCCACGAAGACCAGCACCCTCTACGTCAACGGCGTGCCCGGCACCCCGGTGACCGTCGCCGCCAACTGGGACGTCCACGGCGCACTGGAGTTCGGCCGCTCCAAGTACTTCGGCAACTGGACCGACCCGTGGAAGGGCTCGGTCGACGAGGTCCGGCTCTGGGACCGCCCCCTGAGCAAGGCCGAGGCCGCCGACGTCGCCGCCGACAAGCAGCTCGCCACCGGCCTGCCCGCCAGGTCCGTCTGGCACCTGGACGGCAGCGACGCCAAGCCGGTCGGCACCGCCGAGACGGACAACCTGACCGCCTACAACGGCGTCGCCCTCGGCAAGCCGGGCATCGCCGACAAGGCGATCCACCTGGACGGCGCCGACGACTACCTGCGCGGCACCCGTCCGCAGGTCGACGGCAGCCGGGACTTCTCGGTCTCCGCGTGGGTGAAGCTGCCCGCACCGACGCCGGGCGACACCACCCCGAAGATGGCGGTCACCCAGATCGGCCAGCACAACAACGAGTTCTCGCTGTACTACTCGCCCTACTGGGGCCGCTGGATCTTCGGCCGGTACAAGGAGGACAGCTCCGCCGACACCCTGGTGCGCACCTGGCAGGACGCCTGCACCGCGGGCAGCCAGATCAACGGCGTGCCCTGCTTCACCGGCACCACCGGTGAGTGGACCCACCTGCTGGGCGTCTCCGACACCGCCGCGAAGAAGCTGCGCTTCTACATCAACGGCTTCCTCGTCGGCCAGTCCGACTACACCCAGAACGCGCCGTGGGCCAACCCCGGCCCCATCCAGATCGGCGCCGTCAACCGCGAGGGCGTCAACGGCGAGTTCTTCGGCGGCGACATCGACGACGTGCGCCTCTACGACCGCGTCGTCACCGGCCCCGAGGCCGGCGCGATGGTCCAGCAGCGCCCGCAGCTGGCCGGCCGCTGGAAGCTCAACGCGGCCACCGGCACCCCCGCCGTCACCCCCGACGAGGGCCCGGCCAAGGCCGGCGCCCAGCTCGGCGGCGGCGCCTCGATCAAGACCGACGGCGGCCTGTTCCCGACCACCGGCACCCTCCAGCTGGACGGCTCCACCGGCTACGCCGCCACCGGCTCCGTCCCGCTGCACACCGGACAGAGCTTCACCCTGGCCGGCTGGGCCAACACCGCCGGCGTGCCCACCCGGAAGATGACGGCGCTCTCGGTGGCCGGCGCCAACAACAGCGCCGTCACGGTGCGCTGGGTGCCCCTGGGCAACGACAGCAACGGACAGCCGTACGGCCAGTGGGAAGCCGAGGTCAGCGACACCGACGCCAACACCGGTGCCAAGCGCACCAGGACGGCGCACACCTCGGCCGTCTCCGTCATGGAGAACTGGACGCACCTGGCGGTCAGCTACGACGCCTTCGCGGACCGGCTCGCCCTGTACGTCAACGGCCAGGTCGAGAACCAGGGTTGCGCGGACGGATCGACCGGCTGCACCCCGCACATCTCCTGGACCGGCGCCCCCCAGCCCTTCGAGGCGGGCGGCGGCCTCCAGTTCGGCCGGAACAAGGATTCCGGCGCCTGGGGCGAGTACTTCTCCGGTGAGCTGGACGACGTCTGGCTCTACCAGGGCGTACTGAGCCCCGCGCAGATCACCAAGCTCGCCGACTACAACGCCGAGCTGGGCACCTCCACCGGGGTCTGATCCCCCTTCTCTCCGCGGGCCGGGCGGCTTTCTGCCGCCCGGCCCGCGGTCTGCCCCATCCCATTCCCTTTCGAGGAGTTGTTCCCCCCATGAGCAGGAAGAGGTCGGTGCTTCGGCTGCCGGCCCGGTCCAGGCTGTCCGCGGTCATCGCGGGCACGCTGGTCGGGTCACTGCTGCCGACACTGCCGCTGGCCACCGTCGCGGCGGCCGCCGAACCGTACACCAAGCCCTCGGCGGTCTCACCCGAGAAGCCCGTCAAGGGCTCCGACGCCAAGGTCAAGGACCGCAAGCCCGACACCACCGTCAGCAGGACCGACGGCAAGCACGGCGCCCTGCCCGGCGCGGGCAGCGCCACCCTCGACGTCCCCGCCGAGAAGGGCAAGGCCGTCAAGGCCGGCAAACTGCCCGTCGCCCTCTCCTCCGCCGGCTCGGCGGGCAAGGCCAAGGTCGAGCTGCTCGGCCAGGACGCCGCCGCCAAGGCCGGCGTCAACGGCCTGCTGCTGACCGTCACCGGCGCCGACGAGAACGCCGGCCTGGCCGTCGACTACTCGTCCTTCGCCCAGGCCGCCGGCTCCGGCTTCGGCTCCCGCCTCAAGCTGGTCCGCCTGCCCGAGTGCGCGCTCACCACCCCGGACCTGCCCGAATGCCGGGTGCAGACCCCGCTGCCCGGCGGCAACGACGTCGCCAAGCAGACCGTCGCCGCGGACACCCTGACCACCGCCCCGGCCGGCTCCATGCGCCTGTCCTCCGCCCCCGGCGCCATGGTGCTGGCGGCCACGGCCGGCACGGCCGGGCCGAGCGGCGACTACAAGTCGACCCCCCTGTCCAGCGCGTCCACCTGGTCGACGGCGCTGAACAGCGGCGCGTTCGCCTGGTCGTACGACATGCCGCTGACGGCGATGCCCGGCGGGCTGACCCCGAAGGTCGCGCTGTCCTACAACTCCGGTGCGATCGACGGCCGGACGGCCAACAGCAACAACCAGGGCTCCTGGGTCGGCGACGGCTTCGACCTGTCCCCCGGCTTCGTCGAGCGCAGCTACAAGGCCTGCGCCGACGACGGCGCGCCCAAGACCGGGAAGTCCAGCCCCGGCGACCTGTGCTGGGGCACGGACAACGCGACGATCAGCTTCGCCGGGCACTCCGGTGAGCTGATCCCGGTCTCCGGCGACGAGTGGCGCATCAAGCACGACGACGCGACGAGGATCGTGCGCGTCCGCGACACCGCCCGGGGCAACGGCGACAACGACGGCGAGTACTTCCGCGCCACCACGCCCGACGGCACCACCTACTACTTCGGCTACAACCGCCTGCCCAACTGGAGCGCCGGCAAGCCGGAGACCAAGTCCGTCTACACGGTTCCGGTCTACGGCAACAACGCCGGAGAGCCGTGCAACGGCGCCGACTTCGCGTCCTCCTGGTGCCAGCAGGGCTGGCGCTGGAACCTCGACCTGGTGGTCGACGCCCACGGCAACGACATCACCTACTGGTACACGCCCGAGACCAACAACTACGGCCGCAACCTCAAGGCCACCGACCGCACGCCGTACGTGCGCGGCGGGCGCCTGGACCACATCGAGTACGGCCAGCAGCAGCGCGACCTCTACTCCGCCACCGTCAAGCCGATGGGCCGGGTCGAGTTCGGCACCGCCGAACGCTGCCTGGAGGGCAACGCCGCACTCTGCGACCCGGCGAAGATCGACGCCAACCGGCAGTACTGGTACGACACTCCGTGGGACCAGAACTGCAAGGACGGCACCGACTGCACCGGCCAGTACTCCCCCACCTACTTCACCCGCACCCGCCTCACCCAGGTCGTCGCCAAGACCCTCCAGGCCGACGGTAGTTACGCCGCCATCGACACCTGGGACCTGACCCACAAGTGGGGCACCGCCGACTTCGACTACCAGCTGCTGCTGGACTCGATCAAGCACACCGGCTCCTCCGCCACCCCGTCCGTCTCGCTGCCGAAGACGACCCTCGCCTACAAGCAGTTGGCGAACCGGCTCGACAAGGTCGGCGACGGCCGCATGCCGTTCATCAAGCAGCGGCTCGGCACCGTCACCGACGAGTTCGGCGGGCAGCTGGACGTCAACTACTCGGCGCCGGCCTGTGACTGGAACGCGCTGCCGACCCCGCAGTCCAACACCACCCGCTGCTTCCCGCAGATGTACCAGCCCTCCGAGGAGAGCCCGGTCACCACGGAGTGGTTCAACAAGTACGTCGTCGACTCGGTCATCGCCACCGACCGCACCGGCGGCGCCCCCGACATGGTCACCCACTACACCTACCTCGGCGACGCCGCCTGGCACTTCGACGACGAGGACGGCCTGACCAAGGACAAGCTCAAGACCTGGTCCCAGTGGCGCGGCTACGCCCGCACCCGGGTGGAGACCGGCGGCGTCGCCGCCATGTCCACCCAGGCCGACCACTACTACCTGCGCGGCATGGACGGCGACCGCTCCGACCCCGCCGACAAGACCAAGAAGCGCTCCGTCACCGTCGACGACGGCCAGGGCACCGTCCTGACCGACGACAACGCCTGGGCCGGCTACGAGTACCGCACCGAGGAGTACGACAAGCCCGGCGGCGCGGTCCTGGAGAAGACCGTCAACACCCCCTGGAAGCAGGAGACCGCCAAGCGCGTCCGCGACTGGGGCACCACCACCGCCAACATCACCGCCACCGCCGTCGCCCGCGAGTTCACCTCGCTCGACAAGGGCGCCGGCACCGCCTGGCGGGAGACCCGCACCAACACCACCCGTGACGGCTACGGCCGCTCCACGCTGGTGGAGGACCTGGGCGACACGGCGGTCACGGGCGACGAGAAGTGCACCCGCACCAGCTACGCCGACAACACCACGGCCTGGCTGCTGTCCAGCATCATGCGGGTCGAGACCGTGGCCGCCGGCTGCGGAACCGACGTCGACCGGCAGACCCGGGCCGACGGCACCTCCGCCGTCCTGTCCGACAAGCGGGTGCGCTACGACGGTCAGGCGTACGGTGCCGCCCCCACCAAGGGTGACGTCACGCTCGCCCAGACGATCAAGTCGCAGACCGGCAACAGCGCGACCTACCTGGACAACGCGTTCACCTACGACGTCTACGGGCGCACCCTGACCTCCACCACCCTGGCCTCCACCACCGTGGTCGACACCACCGGCGCCACCGGGCCGGTCACGTCGGCCTCGCCCGAGGCCCGAACCACCAGCACGGCCTACACCCCGGCCACCGGCCGGCCCACCAAGTCCGTGGTCACCGCCCCGCCCGCCAAGGTCGGGGACGCCACCACCGCCCAGGTCGCCACCACCGAGTACGAGCCGCTGCGCGGTCTGACGGCGGACACCATCGACGCCAACACCCGCCGCACCGACATCCAGTACGACGCACTCGGCCGCACCCTCAAGGTCTGGCAGCCCAACCGCTCGAAGGGCACCGGGCAGACCCCCAACCACGAGTTCGAGTACGCCGTCACGGACGGCAAGATCATCGCGATCTCCGCCAAGACGCTGAACAGCGACGGAACCCAGCAGACCGGGTACACGCTCTACGACGGCTTCGCCCGCGTGCGGCAGACCCAGGACCCCGCGGACAACGGCGGCCGCGTCCTGACCGACACCTTCTACGACGACCGCGGCCAGCCCGCCCTCGCCTACGCCCCCTACTACGCCACCGGCGCGCCCTCGACGACGCTGCGCAACGTCGACGACACCACCGGGGTGGAGAGCCAGACCGTCACCGGCTACGACGGCCTCGGGCGGGTCGTCAGCAGCACGGCCCTCGCGGGCAACGGTGTCGGCACCCCGCTCTCCAGCACGCTCACCGAGTACGGCGGCGACCGGATCACCATCACCCCGCCCACCGGCGGCACCCCGACCACCGCGATCACCGACGCGGCCGGCCGCACCACCGAGCTGCGCCAGTACAAGTCGGCGACCCCGACCGGCGCCTACGACACGACCAGCTACGGCTACGACCCCGCGGGCAACCTCACCAGACTGACCGACCCGTCCGGAACCGCCTGGACCTGGCTCTACGACCAGCTCGGCCGGCAGACCAAGGCCGTCGACCCGGACAGCGGCACCACCGTCAAGACGTACGGCAGCCGCGGCGAGCTGACCAGCACCACCGACGGCCGCGGCAAGACCATCGCCAGCGTCTACGACAACCTCGGCCGCCTCACCGAGACCCACGAGGGCTCGGCCACCGGTCCGCTGCTGACCTCCCAGGCCTGGGACCCGGCCGGCAACAAGGGCGTGCTGTCCTCCAGCACCCGCTACAGCACCGTCGGCGGCACCACCTACCAGTACAAGACCGCCTACTCGCTCTTCGACGCCCTCGGCCGGTCCACCCGGACCACCACCACCATCCCGTCCGTCCCCGGTCAGGAGGCCCTCGCCGGCAGCTACGTCAGCGGGAGCATCTACCGCCTCGACGGCCTGCCGCAGAGCCTGACCTACCCGGCCGCCGGCAACCTGCCCGCGGAGTCCGTCGCGTTCACCTACGACGCGCTGCGCCGGCAGACCGGCGTCGAAGGCATCGGCAAGTACCTCACCAACCAGACCTTCAGCCTCACCGGCAAGCCGCTGCAGTCCACGCTCAGCAACGGCACCACCGGCAAGGAGCTGTACGTCACCAACGCCTACGAGTGGGGCACCCAGCGCCTCGTCTCCAGCCGCACCGACCAGTACGGCATCACCGGGGCCGTTCGTGCCGCCGCCTACACCTACGACCAGGCCGGCAACGTCACCTCCGTCACCGACACCTCGCGCTCCGGCACCGACCGGCAGTGCTTCCGCTACGACTACCTGGCCCGCCTCACCGAGGCGTTCACGCCCAACACCGGCAGCTGCACGGCTCCCAGCGGCACCCAGCTCGGCGGCCCGGCCCCGTACTGGACCAGCTGGACCTACAACACCAACGGAACCCGGGCCACCGAGACCCGGCACGACACCACCGGCAACACCGCCCAGGACGCCACCACCACCTACACCTACCCCGCCCCCACCGCCGCCCGCCCGCACGCCCTGGCCGGCACCAGCACCGTCACCGGCGCCAACGGCACGCCCGTACCGGAGAGCTACGACTACGACAGCGCGGGCAACACCTCGGGCCGGCACCTCAAGCCGGCCGGCAACCAGACCAGTGACCAGGCCCTGACCTGGGACGTGGAGGGCCGGCTCAGCCAGGTCGTCGACACCGTCAAGACCACGGCCGCCTCCACCACGACCGCCACCCGGAGCACCGACTACCTCTACGACGCCGGCGGCAACCGCCTGCTCGGCCACACCCTCGACACCGCCAACCCCGCCGCCGAGAACTGGACCCTGTACCTCGGCGGCACCGAGCTCAACCTCGTCAAGGGCGCGGCGAAGCCCACCGCCACCCGCTACTACGCGCTGGGCGGCGCCACGGCGGTCCGCACCGACGACAACCGGGTGACCTTCCAGGTCGCCGACCACCACGGCACCGCCGAGGTCGGCGTCGACGCCACCACCGGCGCCGTCGCCCAGCGCCGCACCAACCCCTTCGGCGGCATCCGCGGCACCGCGCCGTCCACCTGGGCCGGCACCCGGGGCTTCCTCGGCGGCACCAGCGACACCACCGGGCTCACCCACCTCGGCGCCCGCGAGTACGACCCGGCCACCGGACGGTTCATCAGCGTCGACCCGGTGATCACCACGGCGGACCCGCAGTCGCTGGCGGCGTACACCTACGGCGACAACAACCCGCTGACCCTCAGCGACCCGACCGGGCGCAACATCCTCGAGGAGCTGTTCAACTCCATCACGGCGCTCCTGAAGGCCATCAGGGCCACCAAGAAGGAACTCGGGATCAAGCACCCGATGGACCGGACGACCAGGCACGACGACGCTCAGCGCGTCGCCGCCGGAGAGATCAAGAACCAGGCCTCGAAGATGGGGGCGAACAAGTTCGAGGTCCGGCAGAACGTCACGGTCGCCGGGGCCAGCAAGAAGTGCCTGTACGACCCCTCGCTGACGAGCTGCAACGACGGCAACGCCGACATCGTCGGCTACGACCCCAAGAGCGACGTCTACTACGTGTGGGAGGTCAAGTCCGCCGGCGAGGCGTCCAAGGCCGTTCCGGAGGCCGAGTGGTACGTGAAGAAGATGCAGGCGGAGGGCAAGAAGGCGGTCCTCGGGTGGACCATCGGCGGTCCGTACGACGTGCCCAACGGCGACAAGGTCGTCGGCCCGGCCGAGGGCTCGGTGATCTACGGGAAGGAAGACAACAAGAAGATGCAGAAGCACCTTCCCGCTGGCGGCACATCGCAGCAGTCGCAGGCCGCACGGGTTCCCACCGCCAACCCCGGGCCGGCGCCCGGCAAGTACCCGGGCACCGCGCACCAGCCCGGCCTGGGAACCACCCCGCTGGCCGACACCGGCATCAGCCTCGCACCGGTGCTGATCCCGGCCGGGATCCTCGTCATCGCGGGAGTCGTGGTCGCCGCCCCGGCGGAGGCCGCGGCCGCGGCGGGAACGGCGACGACGGTGGCCGTCACGCAAGCGATGTTCGACCTGGCAGCATGACGATTCCCCGACGGAAAGACAACGGATGATGTCCCTCGAAGCATGGACCCGCCAGTACGTGGCACCGGTGGCGAAGGCCGCCGGTCTGAGCCGCAAGGGCCTGGTGTACCGCCTGGTCGGGGAGAACGGCGACCACGCGCTCCTGGAGTTCCAGCCCCAGCGCCTCAGCACGCCGATGGAGGTCTTCACGGTCAAGGTGTTCGTCGTGCCGGCCGCCTCCTGGGCGTGGAGCTACCGCGCGAACTGGGAATCCGCCAGGAAGAAGGCCCCGACCTCGTCGGCCGCGCTCGTGGAGTGGACCGTGGCGGCACCCGAACACCTCGCCTACGAGCCCGACAACGTCAGCCCGCTCGACGCGGACTGGGCGTACGGCGGGCGGATCGATCCCGATGCCGCCGGCCGGGCCATGGCGGAGGTCCTTCGGGAGCACACCCTCCCGACCATGCGGCGGCTGCTCGACCGTGACGAACTGTGGACGGAGATCTGCCGGCCCAGCTTCGAGTTCCACCGCGGTCGGCCGCCCGGCTGGGCCCGGATGATCCTCCGGGTCGACGAGGCCGCACCGGCCGAAGTCGACGAGCTGGTCGGCCAGGTCGAGACGGACTATCCGGTCGTCGACGAGTTCGTCACCTGGGCCCGGGCCCGGGCCGCCGAACACAACGGATGACCGACGAGCGCCCGGCCGGGCTTCCGGCCGGGCGCTCGCTCTGTCTCCGGCCGACCGGCCGCACCCGCGTGGAAAACCGCTTGGAGGAACGCCGGCCGGGCCACGATCCTGGTCGGCGTGTCAGAACCGAAGCAGCAGATCCGCGCCCTCCACACCGACTCCACCGTGACCGTCTACCAGGCGTACCGGCCGGAGATCGGCCTGCCCGCCGCGCGGGACGGCCGCTTCCCGGCGGCCTGGAAGCGGGACCGGATGACGTGGATCAAGCCGTCGTTCCTCTGGATGATGTACCGCTGCGGGTGGGCGGCGAAGGAAGGCCAGGAGACCGTCCTGGCGGTCGAGATCACCCGCGAGGGCTTCGAGTGGGCGCTGGAGAACAGCTGCCTGTCCCACTACGTGCCCGGACTGCACCCCGACCGGGCCGCGTGGCAGCGCGACTTGAGGCGCTCCCCGGCCCGCGTGCAGTGGGACCCCGAACGCGGGCTGCGCCTCCAGCCGCTGCCCCACCGGTCGCTGCAACTCGGGCTGGCAGGGGAGGCCACCGAGCGCTACGCCGAGGAGTGGATCGTCTCGGTGGAGGACGTCACCCCGCTCGCGCACGCCGTCCACGCCCACGTGCGGGCCGGGGAGTTGGAGGCCGCCCGGCAGCTCCTCCCCGCCGAACGCCCCTACCCGGCGGGCGACGCGCTGCTGGCCCACCTGGTCGGCTGAACCGGGGGCCCGCCGCCGTACGGGCGAGGTCAGATCGGCAGGTTCCAGCCCGGCCCGTCCTCGCTGCCGATCCACACCCGCTGCCCGGTCGCCGAGACAGTGAGGCCGAACCCCTCCTGGTGCGGTTCGCCGGCCCGCTGCCAGGCCTCGACCGCGTCCTCGACCTGATCCCAGAGCCGGAGCGGACCGCGCTGGACGACGGTCCACCCGCCGGCGGGGTGGGGCGCGGTGCGGGCCTGCGAGCCGGTGGCCACGTCCGAGAGGATCTGGTGGCCGCCGACCCCCATCCGTTCGGCCGAGGGCGCCGCGAGCTGGGCGACCCAACTGCCCGTCCAGGTGGCGATGATCTCGGGGTCGATCCGGGTCGGGCGCTCCTCCCCCGGAAGCAGGGAGATACTCTGGCGCGGCGGCCGGTCGTGCGGGCGGGCGATCATGAAGCTGGTGCAGCCGGGCAGGAACCGCCCCGTCCCCTCGCCGGGAGCCGTCACGACCAGCCGTACGAGTCCGAAGCCGAAGCCCCATCCGGAGAGGGTGACGAGAATCGCGCCGCCCGGCTTCACCTGGTGCAGCCAGCCGGGCGGCAGGTACCGGACGGCGCAGGTGGCGATCAGCCGGTCGTACTCGCCCCCGTCCGGGTCGCCGAGCAGACCGTCCCCGACGATCAGCCGGGGCGAGAACCCGGCCGCCCGGATCGCGGTGGCGGCGCACTCGGCCACCAGCGGGTCGTACTCAATGCTGGTGAGGTTCCCGTCCCCGAGGCGGTGCGCGCCCAGCGCCGTCGAGTAGCCGGTGCCCGTGCCGACCTCCAGCACCCGGTGACCGGCCTCGACACCGAGCTGCTGCCACATGGACAGCACCAGGGACGGAAGAGTGGAGGACGATGACGGGGTCCCGGTCACGGCACCCTCGGCCACGTCCTCGGGCCGGACGTGACCGTCGAGTTGGGTGATCAGCGTCTCGTCCGCGTAGACCTGCTCCAGCCATCGGGGGTCTGTCCGGTGCACGGGCCGGTAGGCGGTCGGGTTACTGCCGGGGACGGGTGCGAAGAACGACCCGACGAACAGCTCCCGGGGCACCGCCAGCGCGGCGGCCCGCCACGCCGGATCACCGATCGCGTCGTCGCCGGCGAACCCGTCCACCAGGACGGCGCGCAGCTCGGCCGGTGTGCTCATGCGTTGGGACCCTTCTCCAGTCGGTCGGCGATCGCCCACGCGATCGCCGACGTGGTCTCGACGCCCTGCCAGGCCCACTGCCCGTTGGGGTTGCACTCGAGGAAGTACCATTCACCGGCAGCGGTGACCGCGAAGTCGAACGCACCGTAGACCAAGTGGAGTTCGGCGAGGTAGGCGGCCACCGACTGGGCGACGGGCTCCGGGACCACGACCGGCGAGCAGCTCATCAGGTTCTGCCGTTCACGCCAGTCGAGATCGGGGCTGCTGATCCGGACGCCGAACAGCCGGTCCCCCACCGCGGTCACCCGGGCGTCGAACGCCTTGGGCACCACGCCCTGAAACAGGTGCGGGCACAGGGAGACCGCATCGGTGATCTCAGCCGGATCGACCTCCCGCACCCACACCGTCTGCGCGGTACCGTCGAGGGCCCGGAAGCGGCTGTCCCACACCGGCTTGTAGACGGCTCCGTCGGGCTGGTCCGTGCAGAACCGGCGTGCTTCGTCGGGATCGGCAGTGATGACCGTATCCGGCACCAAGAACCCGCTCCGTCCAGCAGCGGCGAGTTGCACGGGCTTGTACTCCGCGTTCCGGATGTGCCAGGGGTGGTTGACGTAGTGGGTGCCGGGGAGCGATGCAAGGACACCGCCGGCGCCCCAGAAGGCTTGCGCGCCGGCGAACCTGGAGGCGTGCTCTGCCAGCCCGGGCGGCGCCCCGTAGGGCGAGGGTCGGCGGACCCAGACCGACCGCACTCGGGTGAGGTCGAGTTCCCGGCTCGACGTGCGGAGGATGCCTCGCTGACCGCCTGTGCCGTAGCAGGCGGTCAGCGAGGCACTTTCGTGTAGATCGGCACCGGGGTCCAGCCGGACGACCGGAACCCGGCGCTCGGACAGGAGGCGGAGCACCACGTCGGCCGTCACGTCGTGCGCGTTGGTCAGGACCAGGACGGCCCGGTGTCGATCAGTCGCCATCTCAGCCGGTGCCCTGGTCCTGGTCGTTCGCGGGCATGCTGTCCATGTCGGTCGGCGAATTCTGCCCGCCGCTCCGTCCGTCGCCGCCGCCCGTGTTCGTCGGCGTGCTGGTCTCCGTGCTGGTGCCGTGTGCCCCCATCTCGACCTTGCGGCCCTGCTCATCCACGAACACGGCGGTCTGCGTTTCGGGGTCGATCACGGCCGAGACGGCGGGGATCGGGGTGGTCTCGGGATACGGCCCCATCCGGGTCGTGCCCCACGGCGCGGTCGTCATCTGTGGTGTTCCTCCTCGTCCAGGGTTCGAGCAGCACCATGGACGGTAGGGAATCGCTGCGCCCGGCCTCAACGAACTTGCGGGTTCTTGCGTCGATTCACCCGAGAGAGTCAAGCGCCGCCGTAATCACGGCGCGGGCCGCGTCGCCGAAGACAGCGGAATCGGAGAGCTGTCCGAATGCCCTTCCGTAGTCCGACAGCTCACGCGGCTGCTTGACATTGATCTCGGCCGTCAGGGTCTCCACCACGATGTGCTGGCCGTCGAACATGTAGAACGCTTCCAAGGGCCAGACGGAACGCTGAGCAGTGAACGGGATGATCCCGAGCGTGACCGAGACGAGCGGCATCACGGCGAGCAAGTGTCGGAGCTGCCCACGCATCACTTCGGCATCGCCGATGCGATAGTGCAGCACCGACTCCTCCATCAGCACCACAAACCGGTGACCACCTTCGTACAGGAATCGACTGCGCGCCACCCGGGCGGCGACGGCCTCCTCCACATCGTCGGGCGTGCCTTGGAAGTGGGTGATGGCGCGCATCAAGGCCGTGGCGTAGGCCGGCGTCTGGAAGAATCCGGGCATGACGTTGGACACGTACACACGGCACAACCGGGCCCGCTCGTTCAGCGCGTAGACGTTCTCCTGGACCTTTCGCATCCCGCCACGCTGGAGCCGACGCCACTCCACGTACATCGACTCCACCATGCGCACGGTGGCGACGAGGTCCTGCACCTGCTCCTCGGCGCCGCAGGCGGCGCACCAGGCACGGATGTCCGCGTCGGACGGGGTCACCTTCGCAGAGAGGATGCGCGAGGTCTTCGCCGGGTGCCACCCGCACCGAGTGGACAGCTCCTGCCCCTTGAGTCCTGCGTCCAGCATCAGCTCGCGCAAACGTGCGGCAACGGCCTGCCTGGCGGCTTGGGCGCTGGACGACGGCGAAGAGGAGGACACGAGTTCGACTGTCCGGTCAGTGGTCGCGGAGATCAGACGGTGTACTTCGCGTGATCGATGCCACGCTCCCAGACGGCCTCGAAGGCCGAGACGCAGAGCTTCACCACTGTCGGGTCCTCGGACAACTCATACCTGGGGTCGGCCCATTCCCCGGCGCCCGTGAAGTGGTTGAACTCGACCAGCCGACCGTCGAATACCCAGAAGTCATTGCCAGGCAACGCGATGTCCGACGCCTGGCGACGCGGAAGCCAGCGGACATGTTCACCAGCTTCGATGTTAACCGCGGTCCCGGCATGCTCGAAGCGAATGTAGTCGGTCACCGGCTCCGAGACGATCCGGGCTCTACGCATGATCACGCCACGACTGACAGCATCCCGAACGAGCGGCACCCACGCGGCCCAGCCCTCGGAATCGGGGTCGAGGTCGGGGTGGACTCCGGTCTGCTTGAACTCCGCGAAGTCCGCCGACTCATCACCCACGCCGTACCAATCACGCATCTCAAGATGTACGGCCGAGTGCCGAGCAGAGCTCAGCAGGTCAGAGAAGTCCGGAACGTTCTGCGTCATCGAGCGCCTTCCTAATGATCGCCGCCATGCGAAGCGGGACGCGGACCACGTCCTCACCCTCAGGGATTCCGATCACGTGGCCCGGAGTCCACTCGGTCGTGGTGATCGCAGCCAGCAGTTCCTCGCCTGGCTTCCAGCCCTGGAACAGCAACTCCCGCTTCTCCTCGTCCACCCAGACTGTCGGCGAGCCGTTTCCCTGGGTCTCAGGGTCCATCCCGTGGAACCGTAGTGCCATCATGCCCTCCCGTGCCAAGTCGGGTTACGCACCTAGCGTTACCGCCCTGCAGAGACTCACAAACTCCACGGAGCCAAGCAGACGAGGTATCCGGCGAGTCCTCGAGAACGCCACCGTGCCCAGACCCGCACCTGCTCCGGTCAGTCCTGGATTGGGAACTCGCCGTCCCGGATCGCCGCGATGAACGAACCCCACACGGCGGCCGGGAACACGAGCGCCGGACCGTGAGGGTCCTTGGAATCACGCACGGGGACGAGGCCCGAGAATCCGGGGGCCACCTCGACGCAGTCGCCGCCGTTGCCGCCGCTGTAGCTGCTCTTGCGCCACACCAGCTTCATGCCGGGAACTCGCCGTCCCTGATCCCGGCGATGAACGAACCCCACGCGGCGGCCGGGAACACGAGCGCCGGCCCGTGAGGATCCTTGGAATCACGCACGGGGACGAGGCCCGAGAATCCGGGGGCCACCTCGACGCAGTCGCCGCCGTTGCCGCCGCTGTAGCTGCTCTTGCGCCAAGCGGCCGCGCCGAGCCCGATCCTCGTCATCTCTGAACCCCTCCAGCGCATCTGCGATCAGCGCAAGCGAGTCGGCAACCGGCAGCGCCTCCCCGTGGGCCAGATCATAGCTGCGGCGATGCGCCGCCACGATCGCCGAATCACCGTCGACATGTCCACGATCCGGCCTCCGACGGCCAGTTGGGACATCTGTGCGCCTACGGCCTCCGCTTCCACTCGGCGTGGGCCCGCGCGACCGCCGGCGATGCGGAGTCGCCAGGTGATGCCACCGGTGCGATCTGCGACACGGTTCATCGGCACGGGGTAGCTTCCTGATAGTGCCCGGCTCACGGACCGGGCGGGCGGGCGAGCGCGGGAGGACCACTGTGCTTGAGGAACGGGAGTCGATCGGCAAGCGGGTGCGGCGGGCGCGGCTGCGGCTGGGCATGACCCAGGCCGACCTGGCCGCCGCGACCGGCAGGACCCAGGGGTGGGTGTCGAAGGTCGAGAAGGGCGTGATCGAGCTCGACCGGGCCGGCACCATCAACCAGATCGCGGCGGCGCTCCACTGCCACCCGAACGACCTCATCGAGCGGCCCTTCGTCGCCGGCAAGCCGTCGGAGAACCAGTGGCAGGTTTCGGCGGCCGCGATCCTGAGGGAGCTTCGCCGCTACGACCTCACACCGGTGTTCGACGGCACACCCCGGCCGTCGGCCGAGCTCTGGCGCGAGACCGAGCGCCTGCACCGGCTCCGGGACGCGGCCGCCAACGTAACCATCCTGAAGGTGCTCCCGGACATGCTCCGCGAGGCGCGTGCGCTGGCCGAGGTGTCGGTCGGCCACGAGCGCGAGGAGGCCTTCGCGATCTACGCGATCGAGTGCAAGTTCGCGCACACCGCCGCGCACACGCTCGGCCATCCCGAGCTGATCGCCATGGCCTGTGAGCGGGCCGCCTGGTCGGCCCGGCTGTCCGGCGATCCGGTGATGGAGGCGGTCGCGGACTGGATGCGAGTGTGGGACATGTGGGCCACCGCCGACTGGGACGACGCCCTGGCCCTGTCCGACAAGGCACTTCGCCTCGTCGAGGACCGCTACCGCGCCGACGACCCCCTCGCCGTTCGGGCTTGGGGCACCATCCACCTGCGCGCCGCCGTGTCCGCCGCCCGCGCCGGACAACGGACGGAGACCGAGGACCGCATCCGACACGCCCACCTGGCAGCCGAGTCGATGGACGCGAGCCGGATCAAGCCTCTGTTCGATCGACACTCCCTGACCTTCTCCAGCGGCAACGTCCACATCCACGCGGTGTCGGTCCAGTTGGAGATGGGCGACCACGCCCGGGCGCTGATCCTCAACGAACGCGCCGACCCCGCGAAGGTCGCCGCCCTCCCGGCCTCGCGGCGCGGCCACCACCACCTGGACCTGGCCCGCGCCTGGCTGTGGGACGGCAACCGCGACAAGGCACTTCAGGCCCTGGAGACGGCGGAGAAGATCGCCCCGCAGCTCGTGCGCAACCACCCGATCGCCCGCGCCACCCTCCGGAAGATCGTCTACGCCGAGCGCTCGGCCACCCGCGAGAAGCTGCGCCACATGTCCGACCGCTTCCACCTGGACGGGTAGGACCGTATTCCACTGATTCATATTCGACAGTAGTCGCGCACTTACGGTCTGTGTGCATGAGTAGACGACACGCGGCCCACGAGGAACCGCGCTACCCCGAACCACCGTGGGCGCCCCGCCTCGGCGACCTCGCCCACGACACCGCGACCGGCAGGGTCTGCGTCGTGGTGGGCATACCCGGCGAAGACGCCTACAGCTACCACCTGCGCCCGGAGGGCTCCGGCGGCGAACAGGAGTGGACCGCCCCGAAGGACGGGTCCCCCCTTCGCCCCGCGGCCGAGCTGTAGCACCCACCCGACGCCGCCCCCATCCGCCGTGAGGTCCTTCGCCATGCCCCTTTCCCGTCCTCCCCGTGCGTTCGTCGCCCGGCTCGATGCCCGTGTCGAATCCACGCCGCTGGCCCGGTACTTGCTCCGCGCCTACCTGGCCGCCCTCCCCTCCGGGGAGCGCTACCGCGATACCGCCGAACTGCTCCTCGGCGAGTTGTTCGCCAACGCCGTGCAGCACTCCGACGGCCCCGACGACTGCCACATCGAGATCCGCATCTCCCTCACCGGCTCCCGCCTGCGCCTCGAAGTCCACGACGCCGGCACCGGCCGCCCCACCCCGCGCACCGCCGCCCCCGACGACGAGTGCGGGCGCGGCCTGTTCCTCATCGACGAGCTCGCCGAGCGCTGGGGCCACTCCTCCCGCCCGGGCGGCATCGGCAAGTTCGTCTGGGTACTCGTCGCCCCCACCCCCGCCCTCGTCACCCTTTGAAAGCCCGGCCCCATGAACCTCACCACCCTGGCCCGCCACACCCTCTCCCGGGGAGCCACCCCCGCCGCGACCTACGCCCTGATCGCCCGCCTCGGCCACCCACCGCTGCCCGTCGCCCGGGCCGTCTGCCTCGCACTGGACATCCCGCTCGCCGAGACCACCCGCCGCCTCGCCGACTGCTACGACGCCCTCCTCGCCGACCCGCGCCACGGCTCCGAGTGCGACACCGGCGAAGTCCTCGAAGCCCTCGGCGTCTTCGATGTCCCCAAGTCCCTCACCGACACCGAACTCGCCGTCGTCGACCTCTTCCTGACGGCCATGGACGCCATGGGCGGCATCCGCCCCGGCCACCGCCACGGACTCCAGCGCTGGTTCACCACCGGCAACCTCACCACCGCCTACCTCTCCCTCACCACCACCCACCCCCTGCCCCGCACCGGCGACCCTGCCCTCTACTGGACCACCCTCACCACCGCCGGCGAACTCCTCACCACCACCCTCCCCTCCGACCGCCGCATCCGCCACGCCCTCACCCACTGCCGCACCCAAACCACCCGACACCAGAAGTCGACCCCGCCGACTTCCCACGCCTCGTAGCACCACCACGGGCCAGCCGGACAAGGGCAGGTGAGAACCGCCGAGCCCCGGCCCAGGTACTGGGGGGCCGGTCCCCGACCGCCCCGCACTGGAAGTCGACCACATCGACTTTTCGCGCCGCCGGGCAGTGGATGGGCGGACGCCGCGCCGGCAGCCCTGCCTCACGCGGCCAACCGCCAACCCCACCCACCCAGGGGGGCGCCGAACTCGCCGTCGGTGCGGCGGCCTGGGCCGGGGGTGCTCTCGCGCGCCTCGGCGCAGCGGGACCGGCGCGGTCCGGGTTCGGGGTCGTGGCGCTGTGGGACTTCTCGCCGGGGCGGCAAATGCGGTGAGGCGTGGCCTGATGGCCTGGCACGTCAGGTGCGGCTGTCGCCGAGGTGCCGGGCCGCGAGCGCGGTGACCTGGGCGGCCAGGTCGGTCAGGGAGGGGTCGCGCAGTGCGGCGGCGTGTGCGAGTCGGGTCACGTCGTCCGCCCAGGCGCCGGTGGCCCGGTCATCGGCGCCGATCCGGGCGAATCCCCGGTCCAGCAGGCCACGGGCGTCGTCGTCCCGCTTCCGGGCCACCGCCTTGACCGCGCCGACGGCGTTGGCCAGGGCGCTGGCCGGCCGTGACCACTCGCCTTCACGGGCGCGCGCCGCCGGGTTCCCTTCGTCGTAGCGTGGGTCGCCCGCGATCGACGCGGTGCGGACGTCCAGATCGAGCCGCCAGAACAGCGGCAGCCCGACGAAGCGGACGAACAGCAGGCGTCGGCGGTCGGAGCGGTAGAAGTCCGGGTCGACGCGGACGCTTTCGACCGGCCGGACCTCTCCCAGGGCTCCCACCAGGCGAGCCAGGCAGTCCGGGAACCGCGCGTCCGGTACGACCCACGCGATGTCGATGTCGCTGAAGGAGTCCGCCGTGCCGGATCCCATCGACCCGACCGGCTCCGTACGTGAGTCGGGACAACATCTCGTCAGCGCGACGCACACCTCGGCGGCCAGGGCGGCACGATCGGTCTCTCCCACCATGACGCACACCGTAGTCCGCCGCCGGGTCACGGTCCTGGCGCCGCAGGGCGGTCGAGCCAGGCCTTCTCCTGCTCCCTGAGCGGTGGCGGTGGCACCGGGCCGGTGTCGTCGTAGAGGGCGACGGGGTCGTCCGGATCGGGGCACGAACCGACGCAGCGGCCGACGTCCTCGCCGTAGGGCCCTCCGCCGAAGACGGCGTGCATCCAGCCTCGGCGGCCTCCAGGTCGGATCGAAGACGTCTTCCATCCCCTGTGGCGGTCGGGGTGCCCGCGAGCCGCCCGGGGATGTGCGGAGTTCCTCGACGTCAGACGGGCGGTAGCAGATCGCTCTCGCTGATGGTGTACGTCAGCGGGGGGTAGCCGAAGTCCGTCTCCTTGTTCTCACGGCGCCGCAGTCGGTAGAACTCGTGGCTCTGTTCCTCGTCGGCCGGCGTCAGGCGCGCGCCCTGCGGGAGGCAGGGCTGTCCGTCGCGGAACCGCACGAGGGTCTTCGACGTACGGAAGGTCACGCCCAGCCATTCGTTGTCCGCGGCCCGGGCGGGCGCGTCCAGGACGATCTTGTGCCTGAGTCGCCGGTTCACGTCGACGGAGAACGCGACGATGCCGTGGTGGGCGAGCGGGATCTCGAACTTCTCGCCGCCGGATTCCTTCGGTTCGAAGACCAGTTTCCTCGGTGGGCCCGCGTCGGGGTGCCGGTAGCAGGAGAGGACGGCGATGAACGAGTCGTCGGCCAGGTCGAGGGCCTGGTCGGAGTGGCCGCCCATGGTGGTGTAGGCGTTCGTGTAGCGCTCGGCGAGGGCGTTGTTGAAGGCGACCGGGATCGCCGTACGCTCCTGGACCCGCTGCGCCAGCCGTTCGTGCACCGCCCGGAAGCGCTGCGCCGGGTTTCCGTACCGGGTGGTGGTGCGGACGAGGGGCACACCGCCGGCCTCGTCGGTCCTGGTCAGTACGGCGCCCTGTCGGCCTTTTCCCACGTCCTCCCAGCGGGTCGACGCGGAGAGCTCCGCGAAGAGGTCCTCCTCGGCCGGCAGGGCGCACGAGAGGATGCCGTCCGGGATCCTAGATCCGAGGGGCAACGTAGTCTCCCGAGTTCATGCTGAAGAGGAGTTCGTCTCCGTAGTCGACGAGGGACGAGGTCCTGTTCTCCTCGGCGTACAGCCGGCGCAGCTCGTCCATGCCGGCCTGTGTGGGCGGCCTCAGTTCCACCGCGCCTCCGGCCGCCTGCTTGAGGTACGTACGGCCGTTGCTGTGCACGGCTTCGGCGTTGGAGCAGCGCACGACGTATCCCAGGCGGGTCGGAAGCAGTCCGGCGTCCAGCGCCGGGGGCCGGATCTCGTGCGTGTACAGGCGGTTGGTGGACAGCGGCATGAGGAACACCGAGCCGGGGTGGAGGGTCAGGGTGAACTGCGCGGGAAGCGCGCCCCCGTCGCGGGCTCCGGCCGGCTCCTTGAGGCGGAAGTGGAGTCGGGTCAGCCCGCTGACCCCCTTCACGCCGTGGTCGAAGGCGTCTTCGGCCAGGGGGCGCAGCTTGTCGAGCCCGTCGTAGAAGGTGCAGAAGGCCATGATGCCGTTGGTGGGCATGTCCTTGGTCTTGTCGGCGTGGGCCGAGATCCTGGCCTTGGACTGTTTGCGCTCCGCCGTGGCCGGTGTGTTGTGGTAGATCTGCGCGAGGACGTGGTTCAGCGGTGCCTGGTCGCGGAAGACGGCGGCGGCCTCGCGGTTCAGGGCCTCCACGATCCGGGTGTCGGTCGGGCGGAAGCCCTCGGTCGGTCCCGAGAGGTTCGTGGAGCACCGGAGCAGGCGGAAGTGCAGATCGTCACCGTCCCGGGTGACGGGCGTCAGGTAGATGCCGCTGCGGTGGGCCGATCCGGGCTTGGTGGACTCCGTCAGGGACTGGAACTCGTGCTCCGCGCGGATCCGTCCGAAGTGGTCGTCGCCGGGGGCGAAGAAGCGGCGGTAGTACACCCCGACGCCGTGGACGCGGACGGGGACCCGGCCGAGGTCGACGGGCGTCCAGGGGGCGTCGGCGCCCTCGCGGAAGCCCTGCGACAGTTCCCTGATGACGAACACCCGGGCAGCGGAGGACAGTTGGCGGCCGCTGATCCCGGAGAGGTCGCCGCACAGGTAGACGGTCCTGCCCGCGAGGTCGGGCGAGCCGGAGGCGAGGTCCTCCGGGGTGATGGTGGAGCCGAAGAAGTCCCCGACCGCCTCGGTGCCGTGCAGCGCCGAAGGCGCGACCAGGACGGTGCCCGCGTCCTCGATGCGGGCTTCTGTCGGCCGTGCCGCGTCCGCGGTCCGGTGCGGGGCGGGCCCGGTGGCGTGATCGGTCACATGGCGAGGGTACTCGCGTCATGATCGCCCGGACAGGGCCTCCAGGCCTCCGTCTCACCGGCACCGGACGCCGCCCGGCCCGGGTCAGCCCAGCGACGCGCTCGCCGCACGCAGTTCGTCCAGGGCCGCCAGGATGTACCCGGCGAGCTCGTCGTGGGCGCCGCGGTCGTCCTGGGCGCCACCGCCGCCGCCCTCCGCACCGCCGCCGCCCTCCGCACCGCGGTCGCCCTCGGCCCACCGGGCGTATCCCCGCTTGAAAGCGAGGACGCCCAACTCGCCCGCGAGAGCCGCGGTCGCGTCGGGTACGTCGCGGGCGAGCAGGGCGGTGGTCATCGCGGCCGCGAGGCTGACAGTCTTGAGGGTGTCCCGTTCCTGGAGCTCGGTGCTGGCGGCGATGGCCGCCTTCAGGCGGGGGGCGAGTTCACGGCTTCCGGGGCCCATCGCGGTCGAGGCGCGCTCGAGACCGGCGGCGACCGCCTCGAGCGGGCCGGCCCCACCGGGCGCGTCGGCGATCCCCTCGGTCAGCAGCCGGCTCAGGGTCTCCTGCCCGGCGACCAGGAGTTCGCGCTTGTCGGGGAAGTGCCGGAAGAAGGTGCTCTTGGTGACCCCGGCCCGCTCGGCGATCTGCGCGACTGTCGTGGCGTCGTACCCCTGCTCCGTGAACAGGTCGACCGCGGCCACGACGAGGCGTTCACGCGCGCCTGGTTCCCATCGACTCATGGGTTCAGCATATGTGATGGGACTCTTGTCCCATCATCCTGCTACGGTGATGGGACAAGAGTCCCATCACTTCCGGGAGGATTCCCATGCGTGTCTTCGTCACCGGCGGCACCGGTCTGATCGGCTCCGCCGTCGTCGCCGAACTCCTCGGCAACGGCCACACCGTCCTCGCGCTCGCCCGATCCGACGCCTCCGCCCGGGCCGCCGAGGCGGCCGGCGCCGAGCCCCTGCGGGGAGGCCTCGCCGACCTGGACGTCCTGCGCTCCGGCGCCGCCCGGACCGACGGGGTGATCCACCTGGCCTTCGGCAACGACTTCAGCAGCCCCGAGGCCCTCGCCCGGAACGTCGCCGAGGAGACCGCCGCCCTCACCGCCCTCGGCGAGGAACTCACCGGCAGCGGCCGCCCCCTGGTCACCGCCTCCGGTACGCCCCGGGTTCCGGGCCGTGCCTCCACCGAGGCCGACCCGGTGCCGACCGACGGGCCGGTCGGCGGGCGCGGTCGCACGGTCACGGCGATCCTGGGCCTGGCCTCCCGCGGGGTCCGGAGCACGGCCGTACGCCTGCCGCGCACGGTTCACGACCAGGGCGCGGGCGGGTTCGCCGGCCTGCTGACCGACATCGCCCGCCGCAGCGGGATCTCCGGCTACCCCGGCGACGGCACCCAGCGCTGGCCCGCCGTCCACGCGCTCGACGCGGCCGTCCTCTTCCGGCTCGCCCTGGAGCGGGCGGAGGCCGGCACCGCCTGGCACGCCGTGGCCGACGAGGGGGACGAGGTGCGGGACATCGCGGCCGTCATCGGCCGACGGCTGGGCCTGCCGGTCGAGTCGGTGCCGGAGGAGACCTACGGCCCGCTCGGCCCGGTCTTCGGGGCCGACCAGCCGTCGTCCAGCACCCGCACCCGCCAGGCGCTCGGCTGGGAGCCCAAGCACCCCGGCCTCCTGCGGGACCTGGAGAACCTCCGGCCCTGATCGGCGGCCGCGGCCGCCGGGATCCGGCAGGTGGTTCCGCTCCCGCCGGGGCCGACCGTCCTGGACCCCGCGGCTTCCGCCGGGCTCGTCGTGCCGACCTGGCCCGTACCACGTCGCTGACGGACTCCCGGTGGGCGGCGGTCGCGGGTCGCGCGTACCCGGCACGCGCGACCCGGCCCCCACCGTCGCGCCCGGCGCATCCGCACCGCCGTTCCCCCGGACGGTGGATCAGGTCCGCAACCGGCCGAGCGGCGGAGGGGAGCGGCGGGGTGCCGGGGGGAGCGGCAGGGTCCGGCGCCCGCGGCGGGCCGTCGCCCCGGCGCCCCGCCGTGCCGGCGCGCCCGGAACGCGGGCGTCCGGGCTCGCCAGCAGGGCATTTGACCGGGGGCAGTCAGCGTTGTGACGCTATGTCAGAACGCTTCGCACTGCTGACTCCCGGGGGGAACCGTGGACGAACCGCTCCGTATCCGTGTGACCGACGCCGACCGGGGCGCGGCCGCCTCACTGCTGTCCTGGCTTCGGACGGAGGGCGACCTGCGCGGGTACGTGGAACTGGAGGCCTCGCCGCCGCGGCCGGGGTCGCTGGGCACCCTGGCGGACGTGCTCACCGTCGCGGTCGGGGCGGGCGGGGCGGCGTCCGGTCTGACCAGCGCGCTGGTGGCGTGGATCCGGCGGCGGACCGGGGAGACGGTGGTCCAGGTGACCCGTGCCGACGGCAGTTCGATCGAGCTGCGGGCGACGGCCGTGCGCGCCCTCGACGCCGGTGACGTCGCCGCGCTCGTGCGCGAGGTGGGCTCGTCGCTGGCCGCCGGCGCCCCGACCGCGACACCTCCGGCCGCGACGCCTCCGGCCCAGGGGCTCCCGACCACGACGCCTCCGGCCGCCGGGCTCCCCAGCCGCGATGAGTGAGCCCGCGCTGCCGCTGGGGCTGCCGGGCGCCCGGGCGCTGGTCATCGGGACCGGCAGCCACGTCCCCGGTTCCGTGCTGCCCGACGTGCCCGCGGCCGGCGACACCGTGCGGGCGATCGAGCAGGAGCTCGTCGCCCGCTGCGGCCTCGCGCCCGGCCACGTGCGCACCGTCATCGACCCGGAGGATCCGCTCACGCTCGGCGAGGAGCTGACCCTGGCCGCCGAGTCGGCGGACTCCGTGCTGCTCGTGTACTACGTCGGCCACGGCCTGGTGGGCGAGGACAACGAGCTGTACCTCGCGACCCGGGCCACCGACCACCTCACGCGCGGGCTGGCGTACAAGGGACTGTCCTACGCCTCCTTGCGCGCGACCCTGGCGACCTCCCGGGCCCGCTCGGTCGTTCTGGTCCTGGACTGCTGCTTCTCCGGCCGGGCGGTGCCCGTCGCCGCCGCCGCGAACCGCTTCGAGTCGTCCCTCCCGGGCGGCGGGTTCGTCCTGGCCTCCGCCGCTCCGGAGGAGCTCGCCCTGGCGCCGGCCGGTGCGCCGTACACCGCGTTCAGCGGCGAGCTGCTGCACCTGCTGCGCGAGGGCGATCCGACCGGCCCGCCGCAACTGACGCTGGACCACGTGCACCGCTCCCTGGTGCGCACGCTGCGCGACCGGGGGTTCCCGGTGCCCCGCCGCCGGTCGGAGGGCCAGGCCGGGGAACTGGTGCTGGCCCCCAACCCGGCGTACCGGCGGCCGCGCCCGGCGACCGTTCCGGCGCCGCCCGGAGCGGGGTCGGCCGGCGAGGACGACGGCACCGGCCCCGCGCTGGACACCTGCCCCTACCGGGGACTGGCGCCGTACGGCTCGGAGGACGCGCGGTTCTTCTTCGGCCGCGAGGAGCTGACCGCCGACCTGGTGTCGCGGGTGAACGCCCGGCTCTCCGCCGACGGACTGCTCGTGGTCATCGGCCCGTCCGGCGCCGGCAAGTCCTCGCTGCTGCGCGCGGGCCTGCTCCCGGCACTGGACCGGGGTCTGCCCGAGGAGCTGAGGCCCTGGCGGTGGCCGCGTCTGGTCCTCACCCCCGGCGATCGGCCGGTGACCAGGCTCGCGCGCGTCCTGGCCGAGCTGGTCCGCGAGGACCCCGACCGCATCCGGGCGGGGCTGACGGCGGACCCGGAATCGGTCGTCACCTGGCTGCCGGCGGACGGTACCCGTCCGGTGCTGCTGGTGGACCAGTTCGAGGAGCTGTTCACGGCGTGCCAGGACGCCGGGGAGCGCGAGGTGTTCGTCCGGGCGCTGTCGGCGGCGGGCAGGCGCGCGGTGGTGCTGCTGGGGCTGCGCGCCGACTTCTACGGGCACTGCGCCGCCTATCCGGCGCTGGCCGACGCCCTGCAGAGCGACCAGGGCCACGTGCTGGTCCGGCCGATGGCGTCCGAGGACCTCCGGGACGCCGTCGAGAAGCCCGCCGAACTCGCCGGGCTGAGCCTGGAACCGGGGCTGGTGGACCTCCTGCTGCGCGAGCTGCGCACCGGCGGGGACGGGCGGCCCGGTCCCGGCGCGGCCCTGCCCCTGCTGTCGTACGCGCTCGCGGCCACCTGGCAGAACCGTTCCGGCCGCACCCTGACCCTGGCGGGCTACCAGGCCTCGGGCGGCATCTGGGGCGCGATCGCGAAGACGGCGGAGGCCACCTACCAGGAACTCGACGCCGCCGGGCGGCAGTCGGCCCGGCAGCTCCTGCTGCGCATGGTGCACGTGGTCGACGGCGCCGAGGACACCCGCCGCCGGATGCCGCTCGCCGAACTGGAGCCCGGCACGGGGACGGGCACCGGCACGGGGACGGGCACCGGCACCGGCACGGGCACCGGCACGGCGCCGGGCGAAGACCCCTCCGCCGACGCACCGGCCCCCGGCCCCGACCCCGGCGCGGACTCCGCCGCCCTCGACGCACTCGTCCGGGCCCGGCTCGTCGTCGTCGACGACGGGCACGCCGAGCTCATCCACGAGGCCGTCCTGCACGCCTGGAGCCGGTTGCGGAACTGGATCGAGAGCGACCGGGCGGGCCTGCTGGTCCGCCAGCAGCTGCACGACGCGGCGCAGGCCTGGGAGAGCGACGGACGCGACGAGGAGGCGCTGTACCGCGGCGTCCGGCTGGCGGCGGCGAGCCAGTGGTTCGAGGAGTCCGCCGAACGGCACGGCACCACGCCGGCGGCCCGGGCCTTCCTCGCCGCCGGCCAGGCCCGGCAGGCGGCCGAGGCGAGTGCCGAACGCCGCCGCGTCACCCGCCTGCGGGCCCTGGCCGGCACCCTGGCGTTCCTGCTCGTCGTCGCCGTCGCCGGGATCGGCGCGGCCCTCTGGCAGAACCGGATCGTCAACCGGCAGCACGACACCCTGGCCTCCAAGCTCGGTGCCGAGGCCGCCGACCGGCTGCGCCCCACCGATCCGACCCTCGCCCTCCAGGTCGCGCTCTCCGCCCGGCGGGTCTCCGACACCCTGGAGGCCCGCACCAGTGTCTACAACGCGGCGATGACCGCGTACTACACCCCGCTCACCGGGCACTCCGACGCGGTCAAGAAGCTCTCCTACAGCGCGGACCGGCACCTGCTCGCCAGTGCGAGTCCGGACGGCACCGTCCGGCTCTGGGACCTCTCGGACCCCCGAACGGCCAGGAGCACGGCCGTCATCCGCACCGGCAGCGAGAAGGGGAGCGCCGTCCTGGGCCCCGACGGCCGGCTGCTCGTCTCCCGGGACGCCGGGACGTCCGTCCGCCTGTGGGACGTCACCGATCCGGCCGACCCGAAGCCGGTGGCCACCCTGCCCGACACCCCGGGCTCGCTGGCGCTCAGCCCGGACGGGCGCACCCTGGCCGCCGTCACCGACGGCCGGACGGCCCTGTGGAACCTCACCGATCCGCGGCGCCCCGTCCAGGCCGGGACCCTGCCGGTCGGCTACGCCCGACTGCAGGCCGCGTCCTTCAGTCCCGACTCGCACCTGCTGGCCCTCACGGTGCAGGGCGGCGGGAACCACCCGGAGGTGCAGCTGTGGAACGTGACCGACCCCCTCAAACCGGTCGCCACGGCCACGCTCGCCGACATCCGTCCGTACGCGGTGGTCTTCAGCCCACGTGCTCCTCTGCTCGCGGTCGGCACCAACGGGGACGGTGTCGCCCTGTGGGACACCAGCGACCCGGCCGCACCCGCCCGGGTGACCGGTTCGACCACCTTCGGTGGGGGGCCGCCGTACGGGACCTCTCCCGTGGACCTCGGGTTCCTCAGCATGGCGACGGCCGTCGCGTTCTCGCCGGACGGCCGGACCCTGGTGTACGGGTCCTCCAGCAACCTCGGAGCGCAGTTCGGCCACGCCCAGGCCGTGGACATCACCGACCCCCACAAGCCCGTCGAACTCGTCAGCCATCCCGTTCCCGGAACGATCACCGCGATCGTGGCCGGTGACGACCCGGCGTCCATGATCACCGCGAGCGAGGAGCAGCAGATCCGGCGCTGGCACCCCGTCCTCTCCACCGCCCTTCCCGCCACCGGCACGACCGGCGACTTCACTCCGGACGGGCGACTCCTGGTGTGGGCCTCCGACCCGCCGGCCAGGAGTGACTCCACGGATCACCGCTTCACCCTGTGGCGGACGACCGGACCGGCCACCGCCCGCGCGGCCGGGGAGTTCACGGCCTCGGGCACCTCGAAGGTCCGGGCGGTCGACGACCGCACCCTGATGACCTTCAGCCGCCTCGCTCCCGTACGGCTGTGGGACGTCACCGACCCGGACAAGCCCGTACCGGCCGGGGCCCTGGACGAACTCGCCGAGTACGTCCCCCACTCCGGGGAGCCGTCCCCCGAGCCGGACCTCGCCGTCGAGGACGGACTCGTCGCCCTCAACGGCCGCGACGGCCTGATCCACCTGTGGGACGTCACCGACCCGCGCGCCCCGAAGCCGCTGGCCACCGTCGAGTCCCCGGAACCGTCCGGGCGGCTCCACCTCATCCACCGCAAGCTCGTCTCCGTCGACCGCCGGGGCACCGGGATGCACGTCTGGGACCTCGCCGATCCCCGCCGCCCCACCGCCACCGCGACGACCGACCTGGGCAACCGGGCCACCGACAACCCCGCGCTGGAGGGCCAGGCCACCGACCGGCTCGCCTTCGCCCTCGGCGACAGCGAGATGAACCCGAAGACCGTCCAGCTGTGGGACCTCCGCGACCCGGGGCACCCCGACCACGGGGAACTGCCCCCGGGCCCGGTGAACGGCATCGCGCTCAGCCACGACGGGCGGACCGTCGCGGTGACGACCGACAAGACCCTCGACCTGTGGGACGTCACCGACCTCCACCACCCGGTGAGGACCAAGTCCCTCCCCGCCGAACGGCAGACCGGAGCGACGTTCCGGCCCGACGACCGTCTGCTCGCCACCCTCTCCCGGACCTCGCTCGGCAACCCCGGCCAACTCCACCTGTGGAACACGGCGGACCCCCGGAACGCGACCGAGATCGCCGTGGTGACCGTGCCCAAGGAGGCGGAGGCCCACGGCCTCAGTCCCGACGGGACCAGCCTCCTGATCAGCGAGGGCGGCGCCAAGGACCACCGCGTCCACCTCGTCGACCTCGACCTCGACCGGCTCGCCGGGCGCCTGTGCGCCGAGGTCGGCAGCACCATCACCCGCGAACAGTGGGACCAGTACTTTCCCGACACGGCCTACCAGCCGCCCTGCCGCTGAACCGCGCGCGCCGCTCCCGCCCCGGAATCCCCCGCGGGCGGGAGCGGTGCGGCGCGTTCGCGTGCTCCTCCTCCGCCCCGCACGGGCAGTCGGACCGGCCGGCTTCCCGCACGTCCGGGCCCTGGTCGACGATCCGTGAACGCGCCCGTCGACAGGCCGTCGACATCCTGTACAGCTCGGCCCGGTGACATCACCTCGGGCCGGCTCCACCGGGGAGCCGCCCGAGAGGAGACTCCCGAGATGATCACCCGTCGTACGGCCGCGGCCGTCGTCCTGTCCGCCGCGACCGCCGTGGCCGGGATGGCCCTCGGCGCCGGGACCGCCGCTGCGGCAGAGTCCGCCGGTGCCGCCGGTGCTCCCGGTGCTCCCGGTGCTCCCGGGACCACGAGCGCGGCCCGGCCCGCCATCGCCGCCGAGTCCCTGCCGGCCAGCGGCGCCGACTACCGGATATCCAGCTACGCGGGCGGCGCCCTCCAGTGGGACAGCCGCACCAGCGGCTCCACCGTGGTGGTCCGCGACTGGAACCAGGCCTCCGCCCAGCAGGTCTGGACGATCCGGGACGAGGGCAACGGCAACTGGTCGGTCAAGGTGCCCGGCACCAACAACGCCGCCGACCGCGACCGGGGCAGGAACACCGTCGGGGCCTGGAACTACGTCAACGCGGACAACCAGAAGTGGTGGCTGCAGAACACCTCGATGGGCAACGGCCGGGCGTGGCTGCTGCACAGCGTCTCCGACGACAACCTCTGCCTCAGCCGCGGCGCGGACCTGACCGCCAAGGTGGCCGCCTGCAACGCGGGGGACCCGGCGCAGTCCTGGAACCTCGACCGCGACGGCGGCACCACCCCGCCGACCACCGGCCGCCCGACCATCGACCTCGACTACTCGCAGGCCCCCGACCTCGGCCCGTGGCTGGAGCAGCAGAAGAAGACCGTCGCGGACTACTACCCGACGATCTCCGACCTGATCACCAAGGGCGCCTTCAAGGCCCCCGGCTACTTCAAGATCATCATGGATCCGGCGCTGACCCAGTACCCCGCGTACGCCTGGCGCAACCCCGCCACCGGCAACAACGAGATCCACGTCAACATCGGCTACACCCGGAACAACAAGGGCGACACCGGCTTCCTCGTCCACGAGGCCGTCCACGTCGCCGTCTGGGACAACCCGACCGGGCGCCCCGGCTGGCTCGGCGAGGGCCTGGCGGACTGGGTGCGCGACTACAACTTCCAACCGGGCACCGGCGCCCAGCACTTCGGCTCCGACACCAACTACGACAGCGGCTACCAGGCCACCGCCCGCTTCATCGACTACGTCTCGAAGACCTACAACAAGCCCGACCTGGCGCACTTCCTGAACACCACGAACTACAGCGATCAGCTCTGGACCCAGCTCACCGGCAAGACCGCCCAGCAGCTCTGGAACGAGATGCCCAAGTAGCCCCGAGCAGCCCCTCCCCCGCTGTTCCGCGGCGCCGGAGCGCAGGGCCTGGACGGGGTCGGTCAGGAAGTCGTCCGTCGGACCGTCGGTCAGGTCGCCC